>CAYZAE010000032.1:0-42219 GCA_964476125.1 uncultured Verrucomicrobiota bacterium
AGGCCGGCGAGACGCCGGCGCTCCCAGGGGTTGTCGCAGCGCGACAACCGCTACCCACAACTTCGGAATGCACCGGGGGAGAGGAGGGTGCGGGCGCCGGGCTTGAAGGCGGGCCCTTCCCATGGCGTCATGGTTCGTGACCCTGGCCCACCCACCTCGCCAAGACACGGCCCGGGCCGGAGAAATCGGGCGCTGGGACCCTCCCTTCGTCCGCTCCCAACTCCGGATTCCTCCGGCCCTGGTCCTCGCGTTCACCCTCGCTCTTTTTCCAGCACTCCATGCCCCGGGGGCGGTCGCGGCGGATCCCGCAGGGGCGGCACTCCGGACGTCAGGCCCCACCCTGACCACCCTCCGCGAGGTCCGGGAACTGTCGCCGACCCAGGCCGCGGAGGAGAGGGTCGTCCGTCTGGAAGGCCAGCTGTCGTTCGTGGACCACTCGCGGTTCATGTGTTTCCTCCAGGATCCCACGGGCGGGGTGTACCTGGAGACGGAGGCCAGCCCGGAACATCGCGCCGGGATGCGCGTGCGTCTTGAAGCCACGACGCGGGCGGGGCGGTTCACCCCCTTCCTCAAGGCATCGTCGCTTCTGGTTCTCGAACCCGCCGCACTTCCCCGACCCCCTGTCGTCGAGGTGCACGAGTTCAAGGCGGGTTTTCTGGAGGGGGAACGCATGGCTCTCGAGGGCCGCATCGTTTCGGCCGGTCCCGCGGAGGGCCGGCTCCGGCTGAAACTGGCCACCGGAGGCGAACTCCTGACGGTCTGGATCCATCACCCTGCGGGCGCTGATTCCCGGATCCCCGCCAATGCCAGGGTCCGCATCGCCGGCATCTGCGCCGGGGTTTTCAACGACCGCAATGAGATCACCGACTTCCACCTCCATGCCACGGACGAGTCGGAGGTCACCCTGGTCGCGCCGCCGCCCGACACGGAGCCTGCCGTTCCGACGCAGCCCATCCGTTCCCTGGAACTGGGCTGGCGGGACGCGATTCCGGGCCGGGTGCGCTGCCGGGGAACCGTCACCCTGCACTGGCCCGGACAATTCCTGTTCATCACCGATGGCACGAGTTCCCTGGAATTGCGCACCGACGAGCAGCTGCTCCTGCATCCGGGGGACGAGGTGGAGGTCACCGGTCTGCGGTCCGTCGCGCATCGCAGGATGATTCTCGCGGATTGTTCGATCCGGAAGCTCGGCCACACCGGCCCTTGGACCCCCTCGCTCTCCACGCTCGACCGGATCCGCTCCCGGCACAGCCACGGGGACGCGGTCCGGTTGGACGGGGATCTCGTGGAGATCAACCTCCATGACGAGGAGATCGGAGCGGCCGGCTCGCTTCCCGAGCCCCCCGCGGGTCCCAGTCTGGTGCTGCGGCAGGGCAACCGATCCATCCGGGCCGAGCTGCCGCCCGGATCGGGTTGGCGGCCGCTGGACCCGCTCCAGCCGCGAAGCCGGATCCGCGTCTCCGGAGTTCTGGCGGCGCTGCCCGCATCGCCCGGGGAGGCGATGACCTACCGGCTGCTGCTGGGATCGGTGTCCGACATCCTCGTGTTGCAGGAGGCGTCCTGGTGGACCCTTCGCCGCGCCTCGGTGCTCCTGGGCGGCATCGCCCTCTTCCTCCTCTCCGCCATGGGCTGGGTGGTGGGCCTCAACCAGAACCGCCGGCGGCGGGCCGAGAAGGTCGTGCGCCGGCAGCGGGAGAAATCGATTCTCCACCGCGACGCCCTTCTGGAACTGACCCGGCTGGTCCAGACCTCCCGCGAATCCGACTCGCTCCGGTCCATCTCCGAACTCGTCGCCCGCACGCTGTCGGAACCGCGGGTGAGCGTCTGGCGCATGGAGAACGAAGGCCGGGAAATGGTCTGCCTCGACCTCTATGCGCACGGCCGCCACACGTCCGGCGAGCGCCTCTCGGGAACGGATTTCGGCGCCTACTTCGCCGCCCTGCGCGAGACGCGGATCATCGCCGCCGAGGACGCGCGGAACGACCCCCGCACATCCGAATTCACGGAGGGTTACCTGATCCCCAACAACATTTATTCGATGCTCGACGTCTCGCTGCGCTTCCACGGCCAGCCCTCCGGCGTCCTGTGCATCGAGCACGTGGGCGAACGCCGGGCCTGGGACGTCGAGGAACAGAACTTCGCGGCCGCCGTCGCGGACCAGCTCACCCTCCTGCGCGAGGCCACCGAGCGGCTCCGCGCCGAGCAGGCCCTGCGCGAGGCCCATGCGGAACTTGAGATCCGCGTGATGCTCCGCACCACCGAACTGGCCGAGGCCCGGGACCGGGCCGAGGCGGCCGACCGCATCAAGAGCGCCTTCCTGGCCACCATGTCCCACGAGCTCCGCACCCCGCTGAACTCCATTCTCGGCTTCACCGGCATCCTCCTCCAGGGCCTCGTCGGTCCCCTGTCCCCCGAACAGCGCAAACAGCTGGGCATGGTGCAGAACAGCGCCCGGCATCTGCTCAGCCTGATCAACGACGTGCTCGACATCTCCAAGATCGAGGCCGGCCAGGTGGAAATCACGCGCTCGCGGTTCGAGATCCCCGATGTCATCACCCGGGTGGTCGACCTGGTCACACCCCTCGCCGAACGAAAGGGGCTGCGCCTGGAAGTCCAGCTCCCACCCACCCTGCCGGTCGTCACCAGCGACCGTCGCCGGGTGGAACAGATCCTCATCAACCTCCTGAACAACGCCATCAAGTTCACCGAACGCGGCGGCGTCCGCATCGAGTGCCGGACGTCCGCCGACGACCTCGAACTTCGCGTGATCGATTCCGGCATCGGCATCCGCGAGGAACACCTCGCCCGCCTGTTCAAACCCTTCCAGCAGCTCGACTCCGGACTGGCCCGCCACCACGAGGGAACCGGACTCGGTCTCGCCATCTGCGCCGGCTTCGTCAAACTCCTCCGCGGATCCATCCGCGTGGAAAGCGAGTACGGCCAGGGCAGCACATTCATCCTCAACCTCCCGATCGGCGCGCGGGAGGAGGGAACCCCATGAAGACGATTCTCGTCATTGAGGACAGCGAACAAAACCTCTACCTCACGCGGTTCATCCTCGAACAGCACGGCTACCAGGTCATCGCCGCCACCGACGGCCCCACCGGGATCGACAGCGCCCGCGCCCACCGCCCCCATCTCATCCTGCTCGACATCCAGCTGCCCGGCATGGACGGCCACGAGGTGGCCCGCCGTCTCCGCAGCCATCCCGAGCTGGACGCCACCCCGATCGTCGCCGTCACCTCCTACGCCATGACCGGCGACCGCGAGAGCATCCTCGCCGCCGGCTGCACCGGCTACATCGAGAAACCCATCAACCCCGACACCTTCGTCTCCGAGATCGAATCGGTTCTCGCCGAATTCACGGGGTTGCCCAGGGACTTCCGAGTGCTCGTGGTCGATGATCTCGAGCCGAACCGCGAACTGCTCAAGGCCGTCTTCGAAGCCCACGGATGGCGGGTGGCCTGGGCCGGCAACGGCACCGAGGCGCTCGAGCTCGCCCGTCGCGCCCCCCCGGAACTGGTCATCAGCGACATTCTCATGCCCGGCATGGACGGATTCTCGCTCTGCCGCGAATGGCGTCGCGACCCGGCCCTGCAACCGATCCCGTTCGTTTTCTACACCGCCACCTACACCGACGCGCAGGACGAGAGCTTCGGGCTGAGCCTCGGCGCTGACGCCTACCTCACCAAGCCGCTCGAGCCGCAGGTGCTCATGGAGCGGCTCCATGGAATTCTCGGCACCCCGCCCGGCGTCCGGACACCGTCCCAGTCCCCGCCCCCCGACGAGCAGACCACCCTCCGCGAGTACAACGCCGCCCTGGTCCGGAAACTCGAGGACAAGATGCTCCAGGTGGAGGCTCTCAACCGGGAACTGGAACAACGCGTCACCCTGCGCACCCGGGAACTCGAGACCGCCAACCTCGAGCTCCAGGCGTTCGGCAGCATCGGCACCTGGACCTCCGAGTCCGCCGAACCCGGCCGGCTCACCTGGTCCGCCGAAACCTGCCGGATCTTCGGCATCGACCCCTCCCGCTTCGATGGACGCAGGGACACCTTCTTCCGGCTGGTCCACCCCGACGACCTTGAGACCGTGACCCTCGCCAGCCGCGAGGTCTGGTCCGGGCGCCGTCGCCTCAACATCCAGCACCGGATCATCCGCCCCGACGGCCAGCTCCGCTGGGTCCATCAGGAGGGCAGCCTGACCACCGAACAACCGGACAAACCGCGCCGCGTCGTGGGCATCGTGCGGGACATCACCGACTACCGCCGGCTGGAGGAGCAGCTCCGTCAGTCGCAAAAAATGGAGGCCATCGGGCAGCTGGCCGGTGGGGTGGCCCACGATTTCAACAACCTGCTCACCATCATCCAGGGCCACACCAGCCTGCTGGCAGCCCTGCCCGGACTTCCGGAGAAGGCGCGCGAATCGACCCGCGACATCGCCACAACCATCGAGCGCGCGGCCCGCCTCACCCGGCAGCTGCTCACCTTCAGCCGCCGGCAGACCGCCCAGCTGCACGCGCAGAACCTCAACGGCATCGTCAGCGAAATGACCCGCATGCTGCGCTCCCTCGTGGGCGCCCGCCTGAACCTGGTCGAAAAACTCACCCCCAACCTGCCCGACGTGCTGGCGGACACCACCATGCTCGAACAGGTGATCATGAACCTGGTCGTCAACGCGCGCGATGCCATGCCCGATGGCGGCGATCTCACCCTCCAAACCTTCGGCACCCACCTCGATCCCGCCGCAGCCGCCCGCATCGGATGCCGCTCCGACGGACTCCACGTCTGCCTCGCCGTCACCGACACCGGCTGCGGTATCGACGGCCGCCACCTGCCCCACCTGTTCGAACCCTTCTTCACCACCAAGGCGCACGGCAAGGGCACCGGCCTCGGCCTCGCCGTCGTCTATGGCATCGTCCGCCAGCACGGCGGCCACATCACCGTGACCAGCAAACCCGGCACCGGCACCACCTTCACCGTCTACCTGCCCGCCCACGATTCCCACGCTCGTTGACACCGGACTCCCGCCTTTCAATCCTGCCCCCCGCATGACCGGTTCCACCACCCCGCCCCACCCCGTACCCACCCTGTCCCGGCGAACCTTCAGCCGCGCTCTGACCACAGCCGCCGCCGCCGCCGCTGCGGCCCGCCTCCTACCTGCCCCCGCCCGCGGCCAGGCCCAGGCCCAGGACCAGGCCGCCCCGCGCAAAATCAGGCTGGGCATGGACAACTTCGCTGTGCGCGCCACCGGCTGGAAGGGCCGCGCCATGGTCGACTACGCCGCCTCGCTCCGGCTCGACACCCTGTTCATCACCGACCTCCCCGGCCTCGGTTCGCTAAAGGAGGAGGACGCACGGGAACTGCGGAAGTACGCCGCGGACAAGGGACTCGAAATCCTTCTCGGCTCCTGGAGCATCTGCCCGACCTCGGTCCGGTTCAAAAAGGACTGGGGCACCGCCGAGGAACACCTGGCCCTCGGCCTCCGGCTCTCCAAGGCCGTCGGCTCCCCGATCTTCCGCGTCGTGCTAGGCGCCCGCGAGGATCGCGCCACACCCGGCGGCATCGAGGCACGCATCGAGGACACCGTGAAGGTCCTCAAATCCCAGCGCAGCCTCGCCCAGGACCTGGGCGTCAAGGTCGCCGTCGAAAACCACGCCGGCGACATGAGCGCCACCGAGCTCATCAGCCTGATCGAAGCCGCAGGCAAGGACTGGGTCGGGGCCAACATGGACTCCGGAAACGCCCTCTGGACCATGGAAGATCCGCTGGAAAGCCTCGAGAAACTCGGGCCCTACGCCCTCAGCACCAGCCTGCGCGACACGGTCGCCTGGGAAACCGAGAAAGGCTGCAAGGTCCAGTGGGTCTCCATGGGCGACGGCACCGTCACCGACCTCAAGGCCTACTTCGACCGCTACGCCCGGCTCTGCCCCAACGTCCCCGTCAACATCGAGACCATCGGCGGCTTCGCCATGGAGCTTCCCTACCTCGATCCCGCGTTCTGGTCCGCCTGGCCGAAAAAGAGCGGCGCCGAGTTCGCCCGCTTCCTCAAGGCCGTCAAACGCGGGCGTCCGATCGACACCTACGACGGCAACAAATCCGACCGCCAAAAGCTCGACCTTGAACGCAGTCTCGAATTCTGCCGCAAATCGCTCGGGCTCGGACTCAAGGCCTGAGGGGCCGACCAAAAGCCTGTCCCGCTGAGGGCTCCGATAATGCCAACTGGGGGGCAGGCTGTTTGGGCGGGATCAACGCCGACGGCGTTGCGGCGTGAGGCCCCGGGTTGGCCGGCCCACGGGCAGGCCAACCCGGGGTGCTCGTCCCATCTCCATGATTTCAACCTCGAATGAGGTTGTGGCCTCCCGGCGCGGGGTGTGGCGGGGTGGTCCGTGGACGAACCCCCCCAGGTTTTCACCCGCGGCTCGGCGTGATACGGTAGGGCCGATGCATGGCCACGAACCGCGGGCGGGAAATCCCTGCCGGCACCCAGGATTCCGCCCGCGAGCGAACCGTCTCGCCGCACGTCTCGCGTGGCTGCTTCCCGTGCTCCTACTGCACGCCGCATCCGAGTCGCGCGCCCAGTTCGTGCTCACCGAATTCCTTGCCGAAAACAACCTCGGCCTGAAGGACGACGACGGCAACCGGGAGGACTGGATCGAGATCCACAACCCGGGCGGCGCACCCGCCTCACTCGCAGGCTGGTCCCTGACCGATGACCGGTCGCGGCCAAGAGCCTGGGAGTTCCCCGACCTCACCCTGCGCCCCGGCGAGTTCCTGGTGGTCTTCGCCTCCGGCAAGGACCGCCGCACCCTCGGCGGACCGCTTCACACCAACTTCCGGCTCTCCACCGCCGGTGAATACCTGGGGCTGATCCGGCCCGATGGAACCGCGGCGACCGAGTTCGCCCCTGCCTACCCGGCCCAGGTGCCGGACGTGAGCTTTGGTTTCCCGGTCTCCAGCCAGTTCGCACCCCTGCTGCAAGCCGGGGCCCCGGGACGCTTCCTCGTCCCCACCGCGGCTTCGCCTCCCGATTTCGGAACCTGGATGAACCCGGAGTTCAACGACTCGGCCTGGACTCCGGTCACCACGGCGATCGGCTGGGACGCCACCCCCGACACCGGCGATGTGCCCGTGGCGGATTCGATCGCCGACTGGAACAGCTCGGGAATCCAGGGCTATCGCGGATGGCGGTATGGGACCTACTCCCGGTTCCTGGACGCGAACGGATCCTATTCGCCGGTGGAGTTCGTCGAGTTCGGGACGGGCGAATGGGACGGCAGCAACTGGCGAAATCCCGCGGCGGGCAACGCCCGGACGCGCGTCGGCCCAACCCACGGACTGCCAGGCGGCTCAAACACCGGGGGCGAGCGCTGGGCCATCCGGCGCTGGAACGCCACCGTGGCGGGAAACCTCACCGTGCAATGGACCCTGCGAAAACGCGCCACCGGCGGCACCGGAGTGAACGGCCGCATCTACCAGAACGGAACCCTCCTCGACTCCGCCATCCTGCCGGGATCCGACACCGCCGGAATCATCCGAACACTCAGCCTCACCAACGTCGCCCTCGGCGATGCCATCGACCTCACCCTGACCCCGATCGGTTCGGGCGGCACCGCCGACGACACGGCCGACGAAGCCGCGTTCGGAATGGTTGTCTCGGCGAAATCCCCGATGAAGGGATGGATCGCAACCGACGTCGCCGAAACCATGCGGGGCCGGAACGCCTCGGGGCTGCTTCGAATCCCGTTCGTCGTCACCAACCTCGTGGAACTGGATCAACTCGAACTGCGCGTCCGCCACGACGACGGCTTCGCCGCCTTCCTCAACGGAACCCCGGTGGTCTCACGCCGGGCCCCGGTCGAGGCCGCCGGCGGCGTCGTGGCCGAGCAATCCGATGACTGGGCCGGCACCTCCGACCAGGGGTTCAAAGGCTGGTACTACGGTTACTACGACCAGACCTCGGACCCCGACCGCACCTACGATCCTTCCAACGATTTCATCAACACGGGCCCGGGCTGGAACTGGGACGGCCAGGGCTGGTCGCTCGGACCCGGTGACCCGCCGTGGACCTCCATCGCCCGCGACACCTGGCACCCGAACGGCACCGACGGCGGCGGCAATGTGCAGTGGGCGATCCGTCGCTGGGTCTCGCAGACCGCCGGCACCGTCAAGGCGCTGGTGTCCGTCGCCAAACAAAACCCCGCCTGCGGCAACGGCGTGACCTTTCGAATCCTCGTCAACGGCCAGCCCCGCTTCACCCGAACCCTCGCCGCCAACGACACCGCCGGCTTCACCACCACCGTTCTTCTCGAGAATCTCGAGTTCGGCGTGCCCGTCGATTTCGTGCTCGATCCCACGGGCACCGACGGCTCGACGCAGGACGGATGCGACGGCTCCACCTTCCTCGCCCAGATCCTCCAGGACCCGTCCCCCGGTCCCGCCTGGAACTCCCGCGCCACCGCGAGCCGATCCACCGCCGAAGCGGTCCGCATCGACACCTTCGATCTCTCCCGGTCGCGCGACCGGCTGGTCGCCGGCACCAACCTCCTCGCCCTCCAGGTCCTCAACGCCTCGCCGGACGACGCGGACCTCCTGATGCTCCCGGAAATCGTCGGCCGCTACGCGCGGTTGAACCTGGGACAGCGGCTCTATTTCACCGGCCCCACCCCGGGCAACGACAACCGCGCGGGCGCCGAAACCCTGGGACCCGTCGTCGACCAGGTCACCCATTCCCCGAACGTCCCCGCCGACAACGAGGATCTCGTCGTGCGCGCAGTCGTCCGCCGGACACTCCGCCCGGTCGCCGGCGTCTCCCTCGCCTACCGGGTGATGTACGCCGCCGAACAAACCACGGCCATGTTCGATGATGGCCGGCACGAGGACGGCGCTGCGGGCGATGGAATCTGGGCGGCACGAATCCCCGCCACCGCCGCGAGCCCGGGCCAGATGATCCGCTGGGCGGTCACCGCCACCGACGACGCGGGCCGTTCGCTCCGGCACCCGGCCTATCCTGATCCGCGCCGATCGCCCCAATACGAAGGCACGGTCGTGCTGGATCCCTCGCTCACCTCCAGCCGGATCCCGGTGCTGCACTGGTTCATCGCCACGCCGAGTTCGGCGGACACCGACACCGGTGCACGTGGCTCGCTGTTCTTCGAGGGTGAGTTCTACGACAACATTCTCGCCAACGTCCATGGCCAGAGCACCCGGGGTTTTCCGAAGCGCTCCTACGACATCGATTTCAACCCGGGCCACAAGTTCCGCTGGCGCGAGGGACAACCGCGTGTCGATGACCTCAACCTGCTCACCACCTGGGCCGACAAATCGCATCTGCGCAACGTCATGGCCTACGAAACCTACGAACGCGCCGGCGCCCCGGCCCACTTCGCCTTCGCGGTCCGGGTCCAGCAGAACGCCCGGTTTCATTCGCTGGCCAACCTCGTGGAGAACGGGGACGACAACTTCCTCGAACGCCTCGGCCTCGATCCCCAGGGCGCGCTCTACAAGATGTACAACACCGCCAGCGACGTCTCCGGCGGTGAGAAGAAAACCCGGAAAACCGAGGGGACCCAGGACCTCGCCGAACTCATCGCGGGATTCAGAAACGGCACCACCGCCACCCGAACCACCTTCCTCTACGACAACCTCGACGTGCCGGGCGTCATCAACTTCCTCGCCGCCCGCGCCCTCACCGGCGACACCGACTGCTGTCACAAGAACTACTACTTCTACCGGGACTCCAACCGCTCCCGGGAATGGACCGCCTTCCCCTGGGACGTGGATCTCTCCTTCGGCCGGGTCTGGACCTGCAACAGCCCCTGCCTCGCCTACTACGACGAAACGATCTACACCAACACCGGCCTGTTCGTCGGCGATGGCAACACGGTCTTTTCGGTGGTCCTGAACTCACCCACCACCCGGGCCATGTATCTCCGTCGCCTGCGATCGCTCGCCGACCAACTGACCCAACCGCCGGGGGTCGCGCCAACCGAGGATCTCTGGCTCCAGCGCACCACCCAACTGCGCGACCTTCTCGCCCCCGCCGCCAACCTCGACCTCGCGAAATGGGGAACCTGGGGACGACGCGAAACCATCACCCAGGCCGTCAGCCGCATTCACAACGAATTCCTCCGCGGCCGACGTAATTACCTCTTCCTCCGCTCCGTACCCGGCACCCTCCCCCAGGCGCAGGCGTCGAATGTCGAGGTCCGCATCTCCGGCGCCGAACTGGTCTCGGCCGGAGGCAGCTCCTCCCAGGAATACCTGTCCCTCACCAACGCCAATCCGGTCGCTGTCGATGTGTCCGACTGGCGGCTCGAAGGTCTCGTCCGCTTCCGGTTCAAACCCGGCACCGTGATCCCGTCGCGATCCACCCTCTTCGTCGCCGCCGACCGCACCGCCTTCCGCAGCCGCGCCTCCAGCCCCCGCGGCGGCGAAAGCCGCTTCGTGGTCGGCAACTACTCCGGCGACCTTTCCTCCCGGGGCGGCCCGTTGAGCCTCCTCGACGCCACGGGCCGGACCGTCCATGCCCTCCAACTGCCCGGCACAGCGTCGCCCGCCCAACGATTCCTCCGCCTCACCGAGATCCACTTCCACCCGCCCGACGCCGAGGGCCCCACCGAGTTTCTCGAACTGCGCAACACCGGCCCGGATCCCCTGGCCCTCGCCGGAGTCCGCTTCACCGAAGGTGTCGCCTTCGATTTCAGCACCGGCTCCCTCACCTCACTCGCGCCAGGCGCACGTCTGCTCGTGGTCCAGAACCTCGCCGCCTTCCGCACCCGCTACGGCACGACCCTTCCCGTCGCCGGGCAGTACACCGGTTCCCTCGACAACGCCGGGGAACGACTTCGGCTCGTGGACGCCCGGGGCGAGACGATTCTGGATTTCCGCTTCGACCCCGCCCGGTTGCCCGCCGCCGATGGATTGGGGTTCTCGATCGTGGCCGGCTCGGACACCGCGGACTGGACGGCCTGGGACACCGCCGGTTTCTGGCGACCCGCGAACAACCCGGGCGGATCCCCGGGCGCGGACGACCCGGCGTCCCTGGCTCCCAGGGTGGTGCTGAATGAAATCTTGGCCCACACCGACCCGCCTCAACTCGATGCCGTCGAGCTGCACAACCCGTCGAATGAGCCGGTCGACCTAGGAGGTTGGTGGCTCTCCGACGACCCTGCGCGGCCGTTGAAATTCCGCCTTCCCGCGGGGAGCGTGATTCCTGCCGGAGGATTCCTGGTGTTCGACGAACGCCAGTTAAACGCGGCACCAGGCACCCCCGGCAGCTTCGCCCTGTCCAGCCACGGCGACGAACTCTGGCTCTTCGCGGCCGACGCTCAAGGCCGGCTCACCGGCCCGGCCACCGGCGCATCCTTCGAGGCCTCCGCCAACGGCGTCTCCTTCGGTCGCCACACCAACAGCGCCGGCGCAGTGCACTACGTCCCCCAACGCACCGTCACCCTCGGCGCACCCAACTCGGGTCCGCGCACGGGACCGGTGATCCTCCAGGAAATCCACTTCGCACCCGCCCGTGGCGATTTCGCCTTTCTCGAACTGCGGAACATCACGGCCGCCAGTGTGCCGCTTTTTGATCCCGCGTTTCCCACCAACACCTGGCGGATCGAGGGCGTCGATTTCGATTTCCCCACCGGACTCACTCTGCCTCCCTGGGGAACACTGCTGGTGGTCCAGGGGGACGCCGTCCGATTCCGGCTCGCCCATGGCATTCCCGGCGATGTCCCGATCCTGGGTCCGTGGAAGGGCACCCTGCAGCCGAACGGCGAACGACTGGCGCTGGTCCGTCCGGACTCGCCCGATCCGCGGCCCGAGGGCGGTGCGCTGATTCCCCGGCTGATCGTGGATGAAGTGCGCTTCCGCGACGCCGCTCCCTGGCCCGTCACCGCCGCCACCCCGGGACAATCCCTCGAGCGTATCGCCTCCACGGCCTGGGGGGACGATCCAGCCCACTGGCGCGCCAGCTCGGGGCCCCCCACTCCCGGAACCGGCGGCGCCGGCAACCGCCCCCCTTCCGTCGCCGCCGGCCCCGAACAAACCGCCGAATCCATCATCTACCCGGTCACCCTGAAACTGTCCGGAACCGCCCGCGACGACGGCCTCCCCGAAACCCCCGGTCAACTGACCGTTCTCTGGAGTCAGCTCGAAGGACCGGGCCTCGCGGAATGGGACAACCCACGGCAACCGGAAACCACCGTCCGCTTCCCCGGCCCCGGCCGATACGTCCTACGTCTCTCCGCCTTCGACGGGGAATGGTCCCGAAGCGCCGACGTCGTCCTCACCCTCACCCATCCCGCCTCCGACCTGCTCCCCGTCCCGGAAGGATCCGGCTGGCGCTACTTCGCCCAGGGCCGGGAGCCCGGAGCGAACTGGACCACCGCCGGATTCGACGATCGCTCGTGGCCGTCCGCGAACGCCCAGTTCGGGTACGGCGACGGCGATGAACGCACCCTGCTGCCCTCCACCGTCAATGGATCCCGACTTCTCACCGCCTACTTCCGTCGTGCGTTCGTCGTCGAGGACCCCGCCTCCGTTCGGAGCGTCACCCTCCGCCTCCTGCGCGATGACGGCGCGGCGGTCTGGTTGAATGGGCAATCCGTCTTTCGCTCGAATCTCCCGGAAGGCGCCCTCACCTACGCCACCCTCGCCACCGCCACCGTCGGCGGGGTCGACGAATCCACCTTCCTCGAACAAACCCTGAATCCATCCGCCCTGCGCACCGGCACGAATGTCATCGCTGTGGAGGTGCATCAGCAGAGCGAGGGAAGCAGCGACATCAGCTTCGACCTGGAGCTTCGCATGATCGCCCAACCCGCCAATCGCGGTCCCACCGTGTCACTCCCCGGCCCCGTGGAAACCCGGGTGGGACAGCCCCTCCAACTGGCCGCCACCTGGCAGGACGACGGACTTCCCGGACCGGCGACCCTGCGCTGGACCCAGCTGGCCGGACCCGCCGCCCTTTCCTTCTCCGCCACGAATCTCAGCCAGCCGTTCGTCACCGCCTCCCTCCCGGGAAACTACGACCTCCGGTTCACCGTGTCGGATGGCCTCCTGCTCGCCAGCCGCGACCTCCGCCTGGTAGCCACGGCCCAGGATTCGCCGGACTTCCTCGCCTGGATGCGCGATCGCTTCACCCCTGCGGAAATGGCCCAGCCCGGCATCACCGCCAACACCGCGGATCCCGATCGCGACGGCATGAATAATTTCAACGAGTTCGTTGCCGGAACGAATCCCCGCGATCCCGCGAGCGCGCTCCGCATCTCGGCAACCCTCGCAGGAAACGGCGAACTCCGGCTCGTTCTCTCAACGATTGCCGGAAGGGCCTACCGCGTCCTTTGGAGTGACACCGCCACCGGCGGGACCTGGCAGGAACTCGGCCGGATCTCGCCCTCCTCCACAGACGGCACCGCCACGCTGACCGACCCCCGGGTGATCCAATCCAAGGCCACGCGCTTCTACCGTGTGGCCATCCCCGTGCCAGGATCGGATCTCTAGAGCCCGGCATGCCTGGCCCAACCCCTTGACGGCGGAGGGGATTCCCGCGCTAGCCTGCCCCGTTACCCCGTCACCCATGAGACGCACTTCCTTGTTTTGGAAAGGGATCCTGGCGACCGCCACCTCCCTGCTCCTACCCACCTCCACCCACGCCCAACTCCTCGCAGACTCCATCGCCGAGTTCTCCGGGGTTCAGGGGCAAAACGACTGGTTCTACGGCTATCGCAACTACACCGCCGACGGTGGTGCCGAAAATTATGATCCCGTCACCGGCTTCATCGCCTTCGCCGGTGGCGCCGGCCTCGGCGATTGGGACGGTTCCACCCAGTTCTGGCAGGGCACCTTCTGGGACCTCGAAACCGCCGCCGCCGGTCCATGGACCGAAATCCGAAATCAAGCCGTCCACCCCAACGGCGCCAACAGCACACCCAACGAGGAAATGTGGGTCGTCCGTCGCTGGGTCGCCAATGAACTGACCGCCGACACCTCGCTCACGGTCCGCTGGCACGCGCGCAAAGGAAACACCTCAGGCGCTGGCGTCACCGCCGGCGTCTGGATCAATGGCGTCCGCCTCGCCTCCGCCGCCCTCGCCGGCAACAACACCACCGGCATCACCCGCACCAACTTCGTCACAGGCAAAAAGGGCGATCGCTTCGACCTCGTCCTCACCCCGGCGGGCCCCTCCGGCGACCGCGCCGACGGCTCGGACGGCAGCAGCCACTGGATGACCATCGAGAAGTCGGTCGACACCGACGCCGACGGCCTGCCGGATCTCTGGGAACGGATGTTCACCTCCGACCTCACCCGGCTCTCGTCGGCTGCAGACGCCGATGGCGACGGTCTGACGGACGCCACCGAACTGGCCCGGGGCGCCAACCCGCTCAAGAGCGATTCGGATGACGACGGCCTCTCCGACTCCGTCGAAACAAACACCGGCATCTTCGTCAGCGCGACCAACACCGGCACCGACCCGCTCAGGGCCGACACCGACGGAGACGGGCGCAAGGACGGCGATGAAGTGAGAATCAACCCGACCACGGATCCCTTCGATCCGGACAGCGACGACGACACGTTCTCAGATGGTCTGGAAGTGGCCAATGGGCACAACCCCAAGGATGCCTCCGACACCCTGGTCAGCAGTCTGATCGCCAACTCCGTGGCTGAATTCTCGGGAGTCCAGGGCAAGGACGGCTGGCGATACGGCTACCGCAACGCCACCGCGGACGGCGGCGCCGCGAATTATAATCCCGCGACGAATTTCCTCACCTTCCCGGGTGGGGACGGTGTCGGGGATTGGGACGGCACGACCCAGGTCTGGACCGGCTCCCTCTGGGATCTGAACACCGCCGCAGCCGCGCCCTGGAGCGAGTTGGGACCGGAAAACGTCCACCCCAACGGCCCCTCCCCCGTCCATTGGGTGATCCGCCGCTGGGAAGCCACGGAACTCACCAAGACCACCCCGCTCGCCCTTCGCTACCACGTCCGAAAGGGCAACCTCGGCTGCGGCAACGGCGTCACAGCCTCGCTCCACGTCAATGGCAGGCTCGTCGACAGCGTCACCATCGCCTTCAACAACGGCACCGGCGCCACCCGCACCTTCTTCGCGAACGTCTCGGCAACCGACCTCATTGACCTCGCCCTCACCCCCCGCGGCACCGACAACGGCAACGCCGACGGTTGCGACGGCAGCGCCTACTACCTCCACGTCGATCCCGTCCTGCCCGAACCCGCCTTCCAACCCGACGGCACCCTCTTCGTTCCCGTCAACCCTCCCGACACCGATGGCGACGGCATCGCGGACCTCTGGGAAAAACTCTACTTCCCCGGCGACCTCACCCAACTCACCGCCACCGGCGACAAGGACGGCGACGGACTCAAGGATCCCGAGGAATACGTGCGGGACAGTGACCCGACCAAGGCCGACAGCGACGGCGACGGCCTCAACGACAACGTCGAAACCAAGACCGGCGTATTCGTCAGTGCCACCAACACTGGAACCGATCCGCGCAAAGCCGACACCGACGCCGACAGCCTGAGCGATGCGGCCGAGGTGAACGGCAAACCCGCCACCGACCCGACCAAGGCCGACACCGACGGCGACAAATTCCTGGACGCGGACGAACTGGCCGAAGGGACCAATCCCACGGATCCAGCCGACAACCCGCTCACCGGCGTGATCGCCAATTCCATCGCCGAATTCTCCGGCGTCCAGGGCAAGGACGGCTGGTTCAACGGTTACCGCAATGTCACCGCCGACGGCGGCGCCGAGAACTACAACCCCGCGTCCGATTTCATTCCTTATGCTGGTGGCACAGGCCTGGGCGATTGGGACGGTTCCGCCCAGCTCTGGACCGGCACGGTCTGGGACATGGAAACCGCCGCGGCAGGTCCCTGGACCTTCCAGAACGCGGAGAGCATCCACCCCAACGGGATCAACAGCGCCCCCAACGAGGAACACTGGGCCATCCGCCGCTGGGTCGCCGACGAACTCACCAGCCCCACCGCCGTCAGCATCATCTGGCAGGTCAGGAAAGAGAACGGAGCCGGCGGCGGCGTCGGCGGCGCCCTCTACATCAACGGCACCAAGGCGGACTCTGTCGTGATCGCCGGAAACGCCACCGCCGAACCCAAGCGGCGTCACAACACCACCCTCAAGAAGGGCGACATCGTCGACCTGGCCCTCACCCCGGAAAACGCCGATGGCACCCGCAGCGACGGCTCGGACGGATCGATCACCTGGTTCTGGGTCAGCACGCGTGTTCCCACCGTGAGTGACTCCCTCCAGGTGGCACGCTCCGGCGCCTCCATCCAACTCAACTACCCGGCCGGGGCGACTCTCCAGTCCGCCCCCGCCGTGTCCGGTCCATGGACCGATGTAGCCGGCGCCTCCAGCCCGCACACCCCCGCCACGACCAGCCCGGCGCAGTTCTATCGAACCCGCCGTTAAGGCTCGGTTTCTGGGAATCCCGAAGGGATTCCATCTCGGAGCCCGGGGTTGGTCCGCGTCCGCGCGGGCCTGCCCCGGGTACCCGGCGTCGCCACACCGATCACGGCTTCGCCCGCGGTTGACCTCCGCCCCGGTCCCGGCGTCATGCTGCGCGCTCCAACCTCACCATGGCCGCCCGCACCTGGCATTCCCTCTCCGCCGCCACGGCACTGCTCCTCGCCTCAGGCTGCGGCCCTGGCCATCCACCCGCCTCAAACCCCAACCTCCCCAACCCACCCACTCCCCCGTCCTCCGGCCCGCGACTGTTCCAGGACGTCACCGCCCAGCTCGGACTCGGATTCGTCCACGACTCCGGCGCTCGCGGCGACTTCGTGATGTGGGAACAAATGGCGTCCGGCGTGGCCCTCTTCGATTTCAACCGCGACGACCGCCTCGACCTGTATCTCATCCAATGCGGCGGCCCCCAATCCGACTCGCCCAACCGGCTGTTCCAACAGGAACCCGACGGCCGCTTCCGGGATGTCACCACCGGCTCCGGCCTGGACATCCGCGGCTGGGGCATGGGTGCCTTCGCCGGCGACATCAATAACGACGGCTTCCCGGACATCGTCGTCACCGAGTACGGCGCCACCCGGCTGTTCATCAATCGCCAGGGCCGGCACTTCGAGGAAATCACCCAGTCCGCCGGCCTCGACAACCCCCGCTGGGCCACCGCCGCATCCTTCCTGGACTTCGACCGCGACGGCTGGCTCGACCTCGCCGTCGTCAACTACCTCGACTACGACCCCGCCCGCAAATGCCGGGACCAAACCGGAGCCCGCGAATACTGTGGCCCCCAGGACTTCCCGGGCACCGCCAGCCGGCTCTTCCGCAACCGCGGCCGGCTCCCCGACGGCACCTCCCGCTTCGAGGACGTCACGGTTTCATCCGGGATCGCACGCTCGACCGGCCCCGGCCTCGGACTGTTCGCTGCCGACCTGACCGGAGACCAGTGGCCGGACCTGCTGATCACCGACGACGGCAAGGCCAACCGGCTCTTCGTGAACCGCAAGGATGGCACCTTCGTGGAGGAAGCCGCCCAGCGGGGCATCGCCTACAACGCCATGGGCGCAACCGCCGGCAACATGGGCATCGCCGCCGGTGACGTGAATGCCGACGGATGGCTCGATCTCTTCGTCACCCATCTCACCCACGAACAACACGCATTCTGGATCCAGGGGCCCCCCGGCCTCTTCCAGGACCGCATCGCTGAAGTCGGACTGGTCAATCCCCGCTGGCGCGGCACCGGCTTCGGCGCCGTCCTCGCCGATCTCGACCTCGACGGCGCCTCCGATCTCGCCTTTGTCAACGGCCGGGTGCTGCGCGGCAACGACCCCGGAGAACGACTCGCCGGCCTGCACCCGCTCTGGCACCCGTACGCCCAGCGCAACCAGATCTTCCTCAACACCGGTCAGGGCCGTTTCACCGAAGTCTCCGACGCCAACCCCGACTTCTGCCTGCACGCCAATGTCGGACGCGGCCTCGCCATGGGTGACCTCGACAACGACGGCGATGTCGACCTGGTCGCCACCACCACCGGCGGACCCGCACGCCTCTTCCGCAATGTCGCCGCCACCCGTGGCCATTGGCTGACCGTGCGTGCCATCGACCCCTCCGCAGGCGGACGCGACGCCATCGGGGCCGAAATCGAAGTGGTGACCAAGGACCGGACGTGGCGCGCGGTCGCCCAGCCCGCCGCCAGTTTCCTGTCGTCCCACGATCCCCGGGTCCACTTCGGCCTCGGCACCCACCCGGGGTGCGACAGCGTCCGCGTCCACTGGCCCGACGGCACCCGGGAAATCTTCCCGGGCTCCCAAGCCGGGCAGCACCTCGTCCTCCGCAAGGGAACCGGAACGCAGCCATGAGTCGCGCCCGCACCCCGGTGCAATCGCCGGGCTGGAGCCGACGGCGCGTCGTCCTCGGCCTGCTCACGGCCCTGGCCTTCACCCTCGCCCTGGGCCTGGGCCTCGGACGGGTCCTCATGCGGGATGCCCTTCGTCCCCCCCCACTCCCTTCCCTTGATCTCTCCCAGGCCACCCCCGCCGTTCGGCGAACCGTGGAAGCCCACCTTGAGGAGGTGCGCCGTCAACCGCGATCCGCCCGGGCCTGGGGTCAGCTTGGGTCCGTGCTCTACGCCTACCGGCTCCAGCCCGCCGCTCTCACCGCCCTCGCCGAAGCCCAACGTCGCGATCCCCAAAACCCCCGCTGGCCCTATCTCCAGGCCCTCATCCTCCAGTTCCTCGACCCGCCCCGCGCCCTCGCCCTGCTGCGGCAGACGGTCGAACAGGTCGGCAACGAGCCTCCCGCCCCGCGACTGCGCCTCGCCCGTTCCCTTGCCGAACAGGGCCAATGGGACGCGATGCGCCTGGAGATCGATGCCCTCCTGAAACAAAAGCCGGACCTCGGCCACGCCTGGATCCTCGCCGCCCAACACGCCCGCCAATCCCGCAACCTCCCCCAGGCCATTGAATTCGCCCGGCGCGCCGCCAACGACCCGCTGGCCGCCAAGCCCGCCCTCCAACTGCTCGCCGCCCTGCTCGCCCAGCAAGGCAATGCCGCCGACGCCACCGAAGCCGCCCGCAAAGCCCAGACCGCCCCCGGAGGCGATCTGCTGGTGGATGGGTTCGATGCCGAGGCCCTCGCTCTGCGGGCAGACCCCTCCACCCTCAGCGAACGCGTCCACCCCCTGCTCGCCCGCGGCCAACTCGACGCCGCCTCAGAGGTCGTCCAACGCATGCTCCAGGAACACCCGGATTACCCCGACTCCTGGCTCGCCGCCGGCCGGCTCGAATTCCTGCGCCGACAAGCCGTTCCCGCCGAAGCCCATTTTCGCAAGCATCTCGACCTCGACCCGGGTTCCGTCCAGGGCTGGTTCCAACTGGGCATGACCCTCCTGGTCCGAAATCAAAACAGCGACGCGGCCGAAGCCTTCGCCCGCGCGGTCCAGCTCAAGCCCGACCTCGGTCCCGCGTGGCACAATCGCGGACTGGCCCTCGGACGCCTGGGCCGACGCGAGGAAGCCATGGAAGCCTTCCGACAGGTGCTCCGTTTCAGCCCCGAACACCTCGACGCCTACGTGCTGGCCGCCGATCTCGAGTTGCAGAAGGGGGCTGCCCAGGCCGCCCTGGAACTGCTCGACCGCGCCAGCCAGCTGAACCCGACGGATCGACGCATCAGCGCCCTGCGCCAGAAGGCCCTGTCCGCGAAAAGCACACCCGCGAAACCCTGAAGAACCGCTCAACCCGGCGGCCAGCCCAGCGCCCGGCCCCCGAGCAGGTGAACGTGCAGATGCGGCACGCTCTCCCCGCCATCCCGGCCGTTGTTGATCACCAGCCGGTATCCCGTGCGATCCAGTCCCAGCTTCCGGGCAACCTCGGCCGCCTTGAGCAGCAGATGTCCGAGCACCGCGTGATCCTCAGGGACCGCTTCATCGATGCGCGGGATGGGCTTCTTCGGCACCACCAGCACGTGGGTGGGCGCCTTGGGAGCAATGTCGCGGAAGGCCAGAACGAGGTCGTCCTCGAACACGATGTCCGCCGGGATCTGACGGGCGACGATCTTTTCGAACAGCGTCATGGCAGGAGACAGAGTCAGTTCACCAGCAGCGCGCACTCGGTTTTCGGGCGCTCCACGCCCCAGCAATCGCGCAGGAACCGAACGATCTCGTCACTGACCTTGATGCTCCGCGGACACCATCGATTGACGTTCGCCAAGCGCAGGGCGCACTCGCGCAGTCCGGTGAAATGAACCACCTGGGGAGTGGCGGCCAGCAGATGGCGGAGTTCCGAGCGCAGGGTGGGGTAAAAACCAAGTTCCAGCGCATCCCCCAGTCGGACCGCCAGCGCGGAGAGGTCCGCCTCCACCACGCGTCCGGGCAGCGGAATGGGATTCGTCGATCCCCCCTGCACCTGAAATCCGAGCCCGCGGAGAACATGCTCCAGCGCCGCGGTGAACTCGTCGATGGTGACGGACTCGCGGCCGAGATCGTCCCGGAAGTAATGCAGCACGGCCGCAGCCGCGTTGCGGATGACCTCGGGATCGAGGTTGGCCACGGAATCGGCCAGGACCTCGATCGTCAGTTTCTCGACCGAGCAGGGGATCTTGTCGCCCCCGGACACCTCAAATACCAGGCAATCGGAGCGTAGCTGAATCATGGCGCTGCTGTTCGAGTTTGGTGGCTACCTCGACGAAATCGACGGCTTCCTCGAAACGGCGGTAGATGCTCGCGTACCGGATGTACGCCACTTTGTCCAAGTCCCGGAGCGCATCCATGATCCGCTCGCCGATCGCATTCACCGGCACTTCCCGGTCGTATTCATTGGCAAGCTCATCGGTGATCCGTTCCACGATATCCCCGATGGTCTCCTGGCTCACGGGACGCTTCTCACAGGCCTTGTTCAGTCCGCTCGACAGCTTGTCGCGCGAAAAGATCTCCCGCCGTCCATCCCGCTTCACCACCACCAACTCACTCCGTTCGATCTGCTCGTAGGTCGTGTACCGGTGCCCGCAGGCCAGACAAACCCGTCGACGACGAATCGCCCTCCCCTCGCGCGACGCGCGGGAGTCGATCACCTTGTCGTCCGGCCCAGCACACTTCGGGCAACGCATAAAGAGGTACCAACCACAGCCGATTGAGGCCGCATCTGGGGTACCACACAGCCGGTGGTGGAGTCAAGAAACGCAGCCTCAGTTCCAACGCGTCGAACGCTCCTGCATCCAGGTGACGTCCCGGTTGTTCGGCGACGAGATGTCCAGGGGACGGTCGGTCTTGCTCATCGCCGGTTTCGTCCTGCCATCCAGCCACTTGTGAATCTCCGAATGCCCATCCGCAAACGCCAGGCCTCCGGCGCCGTTATGGTAGCTGGCCGGGTAATCCACGATCTTCTGCCGCGCCCCCTGCAGCGCCGACACGTTGTCCTGGGGGAACCCCGCCATATCCACCACGAAATAACCGTCGTTGATGCTGTCCTCTCGCTCGTCCAGAAACACAAACGAACTCGAAGGACCCGGATCCGTGATGTCGCCGGACCGCAGGAAAACCTTCCAACCCCGGTTCGCCTCCGGGGTCCAGGGACCCGAATTTCCCCACCCCGGACCTCCCACCCAATTGTTCATGGAAACGGATCGGATGCGGGGAACGCTCTGACCCCTGAGAGGGCCCGAGGTCGGCTTGGCCATCGACCTGTCGGCCGGACACTTGAAAATGCCAGGAGAATTACCGGTAAAGGGCCAAAGCGGGCTCTTCCTCGTGAAATTGTCATGGTCCCAGTTGGCCACCGCACCTTTGTCGCTCAGGGAGAGCCAGCTGCCTCCCGTCCAATTGGGCACCGCGCTGCCGAAGAACGGGGACACATTGGGACCAGACCTGCCTCCGGGCGGGGTCCAGTTGGCGGCCCCGACCAGCTTGTCCTCGCTTTCGTCGGCATAAAGTCGCCAGGCGAGTCCCAACTGCTTGGTGTTGCTCATGCACAGGATGCCCTGGGCCTTGGTTTTGGCCTTGGCGAGCGCCGGGAGCAGCATCGAGGCGAGAATCGCAATGATCGCGATGACCACCAGCAGTTCAATGAGCGTGAATCCACGCGATCGACGGGCCGGAATCCGGGAATGGGTTCGAGTTCTCATGATGGCGAGTAGCCGAATGAATGGGGAATCCTCCTCAAGTTGCCGATCCAGCCGGCGAATGGCAACTGGGCACTTCTCGGCACGGGCTCCCCGCGTGCATCCCGAAGTGGGGGTAGGGGTTGTCGCGCTGCGACAACCCCGCCCGCGTTGAGCGGGCGCCAGCCTCTGGGTGGTGCGCTTGGGCGATGCCGTTGCACCGCTGGACGCGGCGCAACTCGTGGATGCACGGTCCAACAGCGCGGCTATGCGCCCCGGGCTTCCCAAAGCCCAGCCGATCCGAAAGGATCGGCCGGTTGTCCCCCGACTTTTTTCCCGCGCAAACAGGCGGAATGGGGACCGTCCCCAGATTGCCTTGAGCATGCGGTGCCCTCCGGCCTCCGCGAGAACCGAAGTCTCGTGCCTGAACCGTCAACAGCCCCGGGCCGTTGCCTGGAACCGCCGGCCCCCAGCGCTCCCGCCCGGCGCACCCGCGGGCCCGGCTTTTCGTGCAGACTGGCCTCCTGGGTCTTCGGAATCCTTCTGGCCCTTCCATTAACGGGCCTGGCGCAGGAGAAACGGACACCACCCCCGATCACCCGGGTGTCCGAACTGGTCGCCTTGAACCAGGCCCGGATTCCGGAACCGGTTCCTTTCGAACTCCGGGCCACCTGCCTGTTCGCGGACCGGGCGTGGGGTTCGATCTGGATCTCCGACGAAACCGGCGCGCACTGGGTCGAGGCAACCCACAGCCCTCCCCACCTGCGTGCCGGCGATCAGCTCGAACTCCGCGGTCGAACCCTTCCCGGCCAGGCAAACATCGATTGGACCGCCACCCGGAGCGTCGTTCTCGCCACCAACCAGTTTCCCGAACCGAGGCGTTTATCGGAGAACGACCTGAACCTTCCCGCGGGCGGGGACATCTGGACCGAACTGGCCGGCATTGTCCGGCGGGTCAGCCGCTTTCAGGGGCATTTCGTCGTCGAGTTCATCCTTGGATCCCGGGTTTGCGAAGCGACCCTGCCGACCCATGAACCGCGTGAGGATCTGGTGGAGGAGTGCGAAATCCGCTGCCGCGGAGTGCTCGTGCCTGCAGACCACCATGCCCCGGCCGGGGTGCACCTGAAGCTCTTCGTCCCGGAATCCCGTTTTCTCACCGTCACGCATCCCAATCTGCTCCGCCATTTCCAGCTGCCCCTGCTCGCCCGCGATCCGCCCTCCCCAACCCATCCGGGAACCCGGGTCCACCTGCGCGGCCTCCTGACCCGCCAGGAACCCGGACTCCTCTGGCTCAAGGACACCGCCCTCGGCGAGTGCCTGATCCAAAGCGCCATGATCGGCACTGTCCCCATCGGTGCGGAACTCGACGCCGTAGGCGTGCTCGTCCGGACCAACGGCACAGCACACCTTGAAAACGCCCTCTACCGACTCTCCTCACCCACCCTCCACGCCCCCTCGAAACCACCCCTCCCCCACAACGCAAGTCCGACGGCCATCTCCGGAACCAGGCCCCTGCGAAGCCTCGCCGAAACTCGCGTCCTCTCCCAGGCCGAAGCCCTCAAGGGCTGGCCGGTGTCCGTGGACGCAACGATCCTCGCGGACCTCACTCCCCTCGGCTGGGATGTGCTCTTCCTCCACGACACCACCAGCGGCTGCTACGTGCGATCCGACTCCCGGGTCTGGAACTTCACGGTCGGGGACCGCGTCCACCTGGACGGACGGACGGATGGCAATGCCTTCGGAACTCACGTGAAGGATCCCCAGATCCGGTTTCTTGGCCCCGGCAATCCTCCGGCGCCGCGGCACGTGTCCTTGGGCAACCTCCAACTGGCCTCCGAAGACTCCACCTGGGTGGAAATCGAGGGCTGGGTTCGCCACGCCACCATCCGCGACCGCGTTCTCTCGCTCGAACTCTGCGACGGCTCGGGCCGGCTCCCTGTGTACGTGGGTTCGACCGACCCCCCGCTGGGCATCCGCGACGCCCTGGTGCGCCTCCGCGGCGCCGTCGCCGCGCGCTTCGACTCCGGCGGACAGATGATCGGCGCCACCGTGTATTGCCCGTCCAACGAGCACCTCCAAATCGAAGTGCCCGCGCCCGACGAACCGTTCGGCTTTCCCACCACCCCCCTCGACGAACTGCGCGTCCAAAGCGCGCATCGAATCGGACTTCGACGCATCAAGATCGAGGGCACGGTCACCGCGGCGTCCGGCAACACCTCGCTCTTCGTTCAGGATCGCGCTCATGCCGTGGCCGTCCGACTCTGGGAACCCGCCGAAATCCCCACCGGCACGCGCATCGAGGCCGTCGGAATTCCCTTCTGGCGCGCCTCCCTCCTCGAACTCAGGGATGCCCGGGTCCGGTCGCTGTCCACCGCACCGCTCCCCGCTCCCCGCCACATCACCGATCCCTACGCCTACGGCCCCGGCCACTCCTCCCTGCGCTGCGTCATGGAGGTCAATCTGGCCTCGGTGTCCCGCATCAAGGACACCCTCATCCTCGATCTCGCCGGCCCCGCCCCGCTCGATGCCCGCTGCCCCGACAACCCCGCCAACCAACGTCTGCTCGACCTGCCCCCCGGAAGCCGGCTCCGCGTCACCGGCGCGGTCGAGTGCCAGGGCGACACCCGCGACGGCGCCCACGAACACCGGATGTACCTGGCTTCAGCCAACGACGTCGAGGTGCTCGCCCTGGGCCCCTGGTGGAACCGACGTCACACCTACGCCCTCGCGGCGGCGGTCGGGACCGTCATCGCCAGCGGCCTGGTCTGGCTGATCAGCCTTCGGCGGCTCGTGCGCGTGCGGACCGCCGAACTCACCCAGGAACTCCAGGAACGCCGGCAGGCCGAGGAGGCCCTCCGGGGATCACTTCGCGAAAAGGACGCCCTCCTCCGCGAAATCCACCACCGGGTGAAAAACAACCTCCAGATCGTCTCCAGCCTGCTCAGCCTCCAGTCCCTGCGCGTCGACCATCCCGAAACACGGGAGGCGCTCGCCGACACCCAGGGACGCGTCCGCTCCATGGCCCTGCTCCATGAGGCGCTCTACCGCTCCGGGAGCCTGGCCATGCTCGATGTCCCCTCCTACGTCGAAAACCTCGTCGCCCACCTCCGCCGCTCCATGCCGGAAACCGCCCAGCGGGTCAGCTTCACCCTCGACATCGCCCCGGTTCACCTCGATCTCGATCGCGCCGTCCCCTGCGGCGTGATCATCAACGAACTGGTCACCAACAGCCTGAAACACGCCTTCCCCCACGAACGCACCGGCTCCATCCTCGTCCGTCTCCGACCCACCGACGGCGAACGCCTCGCCCTGACAGTCAATGACGACGGCATCGGCCTGCCGCACGACCACAATCCACGGAGTCTCTCCGACAACGGCTCCCTCGGTCTCCTGCTGGTCTCCGACCTGATCCGCCAGCTCGGCGGCGCCAGCCGCGTGGGACCGCCACCCGGCACCTCGTTCCTCATCACCTTCCCCCAATCCGCCTCCAGCCGCACCGACTCCCCGAGCTCAGCCCGATCCGCCCCACCCGCCACCCCTCGAAAACCCGCATGAACGGAATCCGCATCCTGATCGTCGAGGACCAGACGATCGTCGCCCGCGACCTCGCCCAACGGCTCAAGGGACTCGGCTACGAAGTCGTCGGATGCGCCTGCGACGCCGTCGAAGCCCTCCGCATCACCGAACATTCCCGGCCGCAGGTGGTCCTCATGGATATCCATCTTCCCGGGGACATGGATGGCATCCAGGCCGCCATCAGCATCCGGGAAAAGCACGGCATCCCGGTGGTCTTCCTCACGGCCTATGCGGAGGAAGGCACCCTGCAACGGGCGAAGAAGGCGGAGCCCTACGGGTACATCATCAAACCCTTCGAGGACCGCGAGCTCCGCGCCGCCCTCGAGGTCGCCGTCCACAAGCACTCCGTGGAATGCCGCCTGCGCGCCAGCGAGGAAACCCACCGGACCATTCTCGACACCTCCCTCGACGGATTCTTCCTCGCCGACGCCTCCGGCCGGTTTCTCGAGGTCAACCAGGCGTTCGCGGTGATGACCGGCTACACCCGCGCCGAACTGCTCGAACTCGACGCCGGCGCCCTCGACGGACTGGACGCCGGCCCAGGCCTGGTCGAGGCCATGCGACTGGTTCTCACCTCCGGCTCCACCCGCATCGAACGCCGGCAGCGACGCAAGGACGGCCGCCTCATCACGGTGGAAATCAGCCTCAAGGCCATGGCCCCCAGCGATGGCCGGGTGTTCGGGTTCCTTCGTGACGTCACCCGCAGCCGCGAACTCGAACTGGAACGGGAACATCTCGTCTCCGCTCTCCAGGCCAGCGAATCCAGCTACCGCGGCCTCTTCAACACCATCCGTCTCGCCATCTACATCCAGGACGCCGAAGGCCGGTTCCTCGACGTCAATGACGGCGCGGTCGCCATGTACGGCTACGCCCGCGACGAGTTCATCGGGCAAACCCCGGACTTCCTCTCCGCCCCCGACAGAAACAACCTCGCCCTGGTCCAGGAAAAGATCAGCCGCGCCTTCGCCGGCGAACCGCAGCAGTTCGAATTCTGGGGCCGGCGGAAGAACGGGGAAATCTTTCCCAAGGACGTCCGCCTCTACCGCGGAAGCTACAGCGGCCGCGCCGTGCTCATCGCCATCGCCGCCGACATCACCGAGTCCAAGCAGTTCGAGGAACGCCTGCGTCAGGCCTACAAGATGGAGGCCATCGGCCGCCTCGCCGGAGGAGTGGCCCACGACTTCAACAACATCCTGGCCGCCATGATGCTCCAGATCGGCCTGCTCCAGCTCAACCTGTCCCACGACCCCCAGAACCTCGCGGACGTCCGCGAACTCGGCCGCATCGCCGAACGCGCCGCCGCCGTCACCCGGCAACTGCTCGTCTTCAGCCGACGCTCCGTGCTCAACCCCGAACCCATCCAACTCAACGAAGTCCTCGACGATCTCTCCCGGATGCTCCTGCGTCTGCTGGGCGAAACCATCGAACTCTCCTTCCAGGGCACCCCGGATCTGCCCCCGATCCACGCCGATCCCGGCATGATCCAGCAGATCGTCCTCAACCTCTGCGTCAACGCCCGCGACGCCATGCCCCGGGGCGGAAAACTCAACCTCACCACCTCCGTCGTCCGCATCGATTCCCCCACCCAGGCCAGCCATCCCAACGCCCTTCCCGGCACCTACGTCCGGCTCACCCTCCAGGACGACGGCGTCGGCATGGACGCCGAAACCCAACGACGCATCTTCGAACCCTTCTTCACCTCCAAGGAACCCGGCAAAGGCACCGGGCTCGGCCTCGCCATCGTCTATGGCATCGTCCAACAGCACCACGGCTGGATCGACGTCCAGAGCGAACCCGGCCAAGGCACCACCTTCCACGTGCACTTCCCAGCCATCGCCCTCGACCCGAACTCCCCGCCTCCGCCCCGTTCCCAGCCCACCTCACCCCGCCTCCCAGCCCCTCCCGGAGGCACCGAAACCCTCCTGCTCGTCGAGGACAACGAATCCCTACGGCGAAGCCTCGCCTCCTACCTGCGGCAACTCGGTTACTCCCTGCACGAAGCCATGGACGGCCCCACCGCCCTCGACGTCTGGGCGCGGCACTCCGAAACCATCGCTCTCGTGATCTCCGACATGGTGATGCCCGGGGGAATGACCGGACTCGAACTCGCCGAACGGCTGCGAACCCAGCGCCCCAACCTCCCCGTCATCATCTCCTCCGGCTACAGCGCCGAATTGGTCTCCGGCGCCCCCCCGGTCCGGAACACCTCGTTCCTGCCCAAACCCTATCTGCCCAACGAAATCGCCCTCGCCATCCGCTCAAGTCTCGACTCGCCTCCTCTTCCCCCTGCGTCCTCCCAACCTGCCCGCTGACCCGACATCGGACCGCGCCCGCTCCTCGAACAGCGCCCCACGGCCAACGCATTTCGGTCAGGGATTGTCCCCCGCCAGACGCACCGTCCATCCCACCGGATGCGGCGCAGGATCCGAACTCGCGAGATCCAGACCGGTCGACGTCTCGGACCCGGTCGTGCCCATCCGACTGGCACAACCCGTGGCTCCCCCGAGCACCCAGAGGACCGAGAGCAGCAGGGCCAGAGGCGTGATCTTCTTCATGCCAACTCCACTACATGAATTCTTTAGGCCCCGCAAGTGACTTCTCCCACCGGGTTTGGACAGGGACCAGGTCCCGGAACACGCCTCTTCAGGAGCTGCCCGATGAATTAGATCGATTCACTCTCATTCGATAAATTCGGCTCGATCCAAAGGAAGCCCCTCAAGCACACTCTCCCGCGTCCGATGGTGTTTGTTGTGTGAATACGGCCCCAAAAGCCGCCTCTCCGAGCGCTTCCCCAGCGCCCGGAAGACGCGGAACGGGATGGATCGCATCATTACTTCTTCTGATTCCATCCAGCATCCCAGGCGCCGAATCACCCCGACCCACCGGCCCCTGGTTTCCCACCGCGACACTGTCCGTGAAGGAGGAATTCGACGACAACGTCTTCCTCCAGGACATGACCGGCCTCGCGAATCACGAGTCCTTCGTCACCACCGCGATTCCCGCGCTCGGACTCAAGTACTCGGAAAGCCCGTCCCTCACGCTCCAGGCGAACTACGCCCCCGAAATCAGCTTCTTCCACGCCGAACCCACCGAGGATTTCGTGCTCCACCGGGCCAACCTGGGTCTCACCGGAAAATCAGGCGGCACCGAATGGGACTGGCAGAACTGCCTGATCGCCATCGATGGCGGCGACGAAGGACTGGTGTTCTCCGGCCCCGGAGGCGCGCCAGCCGCAGGCGGGCCGCGGGTGCGCGATCGTCGTGATGCCGCGATCTTCCGCGGCAACGTCAGGGTGACCCAGGCCGTGGGAAAACTCCTGCTCCGCCCCGTCCTCTCCACCTACATCCACGACTTCCAAACCCGGCACTTCAACACCCCGGGCTACCTCAACTTCGTCGACCGCCGCGACGTGAACGGCGGCGTGGATGTCGGCGCCCAGCTGATACCCGGACTGCGGGGGTTCGTCGGACACCGCTACGGGCAGCAGGACGAGGCCCAGCTGCTCCAGTTTCCTGAGGAATACGACAACAGCTACCATCGCCTGCTGTTCTCGCTCGAGGGCAAGCCGCGTCCCTGGATCACCGTGGCCGCCTCCCTGGGCCCCGAGTTCCGAACCTTCGGGGACAAGATCCCCGCCAGTTTCGGACACAGCGACGAACTCAATCTCTTTATCGACGCCAGCCTGACCATCACCCCCGGCAAGGCCGACACCCTCGTGTTGGCGGTGAGGGAGTTCGAACAACCCGGGTTCGGAGGACGCTCCATTTACGAGGATCTCACCTACGACCTCACCTGGCAGCACCGCTTCGGAACGCATCTCGCCATCGCCATCAGCGGCCGCGCCTACAACACCGACTTCACCTACCCGGCCATGCGTGACGACTGGGTGCTGGGAGCCAGCGTCACGGTGGCCTGGACCTTCAACCCCCAACTCCAGTCCGAGATTTCCTACCAGCACGAAGACGGCGAAAGCCGCATCCCCAACACCGACGCGCGCGATTACTCCCGCAACGTCGTCGCCCTGGGGATCCGGTACAAGTTCCGGTGACCCGCGCCGCAGGGGGCACGCAGGGGTCAGTCCTCCCTAGGGGTCAGAAGTCCTTGAACGGATCATCCTCCTTCCGGATCGCCGCCACCACGTCCTCGATGAACTTCGTGAGTTTGCCGGCGTCGATCTCACGCTGGATCACCGGTTGCCGGACCGTCGCGTGGCCCGATTGTCGCGTCGGCTCGGCAGCGACCCGCTGGCTGGTGGCCAGAGCCTCGCTCCATCGGCGTTGAGCCGTCATCTTCGGACCGTCGTGGATCGCCGCAGCCAACCGGCGCTGCGCCGTCGCATCCGGACGAGGGTCGGCAAACTCCGTGACGGGTCGCGGACACCGTTCGGTCGGACCCACGGCCTTCAAGTCAGTCGACTGCCTCACGGCACGTTCCATGGTTCAGGTTGTGGCTCTCATCAGGAATTCAACCTGGATCAAAGGTTTTGGCACTCCGTTCCTCAATCCATTCATCTCCACGTACCTCCCCTCCTGTCCGTCCTGCTCATCCTGACGGAGACGCCAGGCATCGACTCTGTCGTGCCTCGGATCCTCGCACGCCGCTGCCGCCACCCCGCGAACCAACGCGACCGCCCTCGTTGGGCTTCCCGCCAGGCGGTGACTTGACGTTGCAGTGCGGCCAGGTCCGTCGCCGAGAATCCGTTCCCATTCATTCGGTGCTCCGGTGCTCAAATCCGGTGCACAGCCTACGCGGCCGCCTCGACGAAGGTTCGTAGGAGCAACTCCTCATCAAAAACTGCGCATGCACCGGGGAATTGATTGGAATCGGCAAGGTACTTGACACTTGGCTACAGCCGTCGCCATTCTGTGGCGTCAACTGTAGCCAAATGATGAAGCCGCCACTTCGAATTTCCCCGGCAGAACGAGATGTGCTCGCCGTGCTTTGGAGGCGTGCCCCGCTGACGACTGCTGAAATCGTCGAGGCCCTTTCCTCCTCGAAAGGATGGAGCCGAGGAACCACACGCACGCTGCTAGCCCGGCTAGTTCGCAAGAAGGCAGTGGGCTGTCGGCTTGACGGGCATCGTCATCAGTATCGTCCTCTGATCGAAGAGAAGGTGTGCGTTCGCTTGGAAAGCCAGGGATTCCTCAAGCGCGTGTTCGCGGGCGAATCGGCCGATATGCTGCTGGCTCTAGTTGAGGAGACGAAACTCACTCCCGAACAAATCCAACGCTTCCGGGATATTCTCGATCGAAAGGAGCAGTAAGATGAGCATTCCCACCTTCGAATTTCCGCCCTCCTTTGAATTCCTGCTACAAGCCTCGTGGCAGGGTGGACTGCTGGTCTTCGTCGTTCTCGGAATGCAACGTATTCTCCGCCGTCAGCTGACTCCTGCCTGGCGACATGCCCTCTGGTGGGTGGTGCTGGGGCGACTTCTGATTCCCATCACTCCTCCGAGCACATGGAGCCTGTTCAATCTCACTCCGACCACCACCAGGCCAAGCATCCTGTCCCCGGACAGTTTCACCTCCACGTCCGGTTGGCTCCAAGTTGTCGCAACCTCTGCATGGGGCCCCTCTGTCGATAAACTTGCGCCGACCTCGGTGTTCACTGTCGACCGTGAAGCAACGCCACCGGCTGTGTCTCCTGGAACTTCGCCCGCAAGATCACTCGGCGGCGCCATGACGCTGGTCTGGGGCGTCGGCGCACTTGTTCTCCTCGGCCGCATCGGGCTTCAGAACCTGTGGTTTGCCCGACGCGTGCGTGGCTTGATGCGACCTGCCGATCCGGACCTCCTGGCCATGCTCGATGAGTGTCGTGTTCGAATGGGAATTCAGCGCCGCATCGACCTGCTGCAGGGCGACGCGGTTTCCTCTCCGGCGGTGTTCGGAATGCTTCGGCCGAGGATTCTCCTGCCCCTGTCACTGGCGAGGACCTGTCCGCCGGATCAGCTTCGTCACATTCTCCTGCATGAACTGGCCCACGTTCGGCGCGGGGATTCTTTGGTCCACGGTCTTACCCGTGTGCTTCAAGCCCTGCACTGGTTCAACCCTGTTCTCGCATGGGCCTTTCGTCGCCTGCGCGCTGATCGGGAAATCGCCACGGATGCCCTGGCGCTGGAAGTTGCCGGGGAGCAGGAGAGCCGCGCCTATGGCCTGACCATCGTGGAACTGCTGCAGAAATGGGTGGCCCATCCCACCCAGCCCAACACGGTCGGAATTCTGGAGGATAGCTCATCCCTTGAGCGACGAATCCGAGCCATCGCCACCTATCGACGGCCGTCGCGCTGGGCTTCGCTTGCGTCTCTCGTCGTCGCTGCTCTTGCGGCTGTTTCATGGACCAGTGCCCAAACGGACGGTTCTCCCAAACCGGCATCCCTAAACCCCGCGGTCGGGACTGAACCCACAAAGCAGCTTCTCAAGGAGGCAACGCAGCAAAGGGAGATTGGGAACCTGGATGCGGCCCAGAGGAAGGTGGAATCGGCAATTCAATTGGATCCAAAGAACGAGCGCCAAAGAATCGTGGCACTTCTGGAGTCGATTCGTATTCCTGAGGTGGGCTTCGACAGACGTCCGCTTGAAGAGGTGGTCCGAAAGCTCAAGGACATGGCCCGCGCCCACGATCCCGAAGGCAAGGGAATGAACTTCTTCATGAACCCCTACCTCGACTTTGTCCCTGGACCAGACTTGGGGGGCGGAATTGACCCGGAAGCCGGAAGGACGAATCAGCCGGCAGCGATTGAGCCACCCCGCCTGAACGATGTCCTGGTTCGGATCGATCCCCCACTGAGGGATGTACGCATGCTCGACGTCTTGCGAGCGCTGACTTTGTCCGCCAGCGTGCCCATCCTGTTCACCGTGGAGGAATATGCCGTCGTGTTTGCCCACAAGCCACCTCGACATGCGAGGCTTCTGACCAGGGTTTTTCGGACAAATCCTGAGCGGCTTTCGAACGGCCTTGAGTCGACCCATCGCATCCTTGGGAAGACTAACGTGCTGGAGTCGACGGATGTCCCGGGCACATCGCCAACAATTCAGGAGAAGGTCCAACAATTCTTCCAGGAATTGGGCGTGAGCCTGTTGCCGCCGAACGCGATGTTCTTCAACGATCGACTGGGTCTGCTTATGGTTCGGGCCTCCTTGGAGGAGATGGAAACCGTGGAGACCGCCATCGAGGCAATTAACCAAGGCAGCAGGCCGGTATGGCTGGAGGATTCGACAAATGCACCGCCGGCATTGAAACCTGTCCAACCCCAGGGGGCGAATCCAATAACCAATCCGCCCGCAGCCGCAGCCGGATCTAACGGAAATGCGCCAAACAAGGGAGCGACCGCGGAACGCGCAGGAGATTTCCGATCGGCAGATTCCAGGGGTGCTTTGGGTCAGTCCGAGCCCGCCTACGAGGGAAAGACTTTGTCGGCCTGGCTGAAGGAATTGGTAGAGTCGCCTGCTTGGAGCCTCTACGGGGTTAATGAGTCCAATCAACCTCCTATAACCGCGATTCGAGCTATCGGCCCGCGGGCTGTCCCATTTCTGTTGAATGGATTCGGACCGGATACCGATTCCCTTGTGCGGGCGTGTCATGGATTCAGGGCGCTCGGCCGGATGGGCGAGGCTGCCATCCCCAACTTGCTGCGGTGGGTGGACCGATATCCCGGGTATGCACCTTCCGCACTGGCGTCGATAGGTGCACCCGCCGTGCCTGCGCTTCTGGAGTGCCTCAACAACAAGAAGGCCTTCGGCGACCTTGTTCTCATTCCTGGTAACACCATGGGAGGGATTTTCAACGCCATCAGTCTTGGTGGCCATTCGGCTGCTGAATTTCTGCCGTTGCTTCCGATAATTCGGGAATTAGCGACGTCGGACAACGCGCATGCGGTGCTTTATGCGGAGAAGGTCCTGAAGGTTTTGGAGGCTGAGTCGGATCAAAGTAAAGAGAGGGCCTCGGTTGAAGGCGGTTTCAAGTATTGTGCACAGGTTGAGATTGTCGCCATGCCCCTGCAAAGCATTCCTCATGTCCTGCGGAAAAGCTTCGAGAGTTCTGCGAGAGGGGACGATCCGCGGATTCTCCGAACCGCCGTCTCCGCAGCCAGGAGCGCAACCCGAACGGATGCAAAGGGCAATATGCGGTCATGGACAAACAATCCTGTGTTCGTCCGAATTTGGGTCGGCGGGAATTCCACCAACGACGCGCTTCGAAGTGCGCGCATGTCGGCTGACCAGCTCGCAAAGCGCCTTGGAAGCGGCAAAGGCACGGAGACCGACGTTGTCGAGGTGCCGCATTCTGTGCGGCCTGTGACATGGCGATACGATTCGCTGGAACCTTTTCTCGGACGGATTTTCGGGAAGTCGAGGTAGTGGCCAGAATGGGGTCCGTCCCGCTCATTGCCAACCTACGGCGTCTCCGGGACCCGGCCGGGGATGGCGCGCAGGCTGAGAGTCGGGTGCCGCGGATGTGATCTACCACGTCATGTACCGATGTGATCACCGGGATGCGTTCTTCCGGGACGACGCCGAGAGCCAGTGCCTGAGAAAGGAGAGCACGATGACGCTCAAGTGGCTCGCCCAGAGCCTGGCCATGGGGAGCGCAAGCAACCCGCTCCCTTCCACGCCGGGTTTCCTCCGCGCTGCCCCTGACCCTTGCGCGTCGCTTTCCGAAATAGGGACTCAAGCCGTTCCCAACGAAGACTTTGACCAGATGTATAGCGAGGTGATCATTCAGTCGCGATGACGCCTGCGCTGCCTTAACATCCCGTTCCGCGTCTCCTCGCTCCGCTCCTTCAAAAGCGCCTCGCCGCCTACTCCGTCGTCGTCACCGGCCCCCGGCAGTCCGGCAAGACCACCCTCGCCCGATCCTCGGCATCCAGAACCTGGCCTCCTTTCAACGCTTCCTCGTTCTTTGCGGTATTGGAAATCAAGTCCGGCGCCACGGTTGCCAGCGACTTCTTCGCAGGCTTGGACTATTGGCGCGATCAACTCGCCCACGCCACTCTGCACCCCTGGCTCATCTACGGCGGCGATACCCGGCAAACCCGCGACCATGGCACCGTCCTCCCCTGGTCCGACCTCAACCCACTGCTCGATGGCCTCGTCGGATAGAGAGAGGCCCTAGTACCTTCCGCCCATGGTCTCGCACGGAGCGCCGGCGTCTCGCCGGCCTGTTCGTCCGAGCGCGCTGGCATACCGTCGACTTGCACCAGCCGGCGAGACGCCGGCGCTCCCATCAGAGAGTTTTGCCCGTCTGTGGCCTGGATTCCCGGGGTAGGTCGGCATGGGCGCAGCCCACTTCCCTCCGCCAAGCCGTCCCCCTCGTTCACCTTCCGACACGATAGAATCGAGCAGTGGCGCCACTCACCGGGGCGGTGGCGCGGACGCCATTGCCCGCGGTGGTGCTGAACACCGCACCCGGCGTCGCAGTCCAGTTGCGAAGGTCCGTGCTTTCCTGGAGCTGATGGCCGCCGGACGGCACCGGGGAATCGAAGTCGATCACGACCTGCCCATTGGCGGCGGCGATGCGAGTCACACGGAAGCTCACCGACGACAGGATCTCCCAGCCGCCCGGCGCCCCGATGAGCTGCCACTGATCGGATTCCGAGTCCTCGGCAAAAGCCCCCTCGGCCGCGTAAATCTCGAACTGCGCGCCGCCGACTCGCTGGAATCCGATGAATTCGATTTCGTATTCCCCCGCCCGAAGACCCTTGAGAACACCCCGGGTGTTGCTGTTCCCGGACTCCGTCGGAAAGGCCATGTACTCCGGGAAATCCTCGTCGCGCAGTCCATTGCCACTCACGCGGTCGAAAGGCGCCCCAATGAAACGCAGCGCGAATCCGTCGTCGGTATGCACTCCGATCGTCCAGTCGCCGGAGCGCGGCACTTTTACCCGGGCCCGGGCCACGATCGCGAAGTCGTTCGGCGTCAGACCCACGGCTTCTGCCGGCAGGGGCTGGTCGTCGGGCATGATGCCGCCCGATCCCGGGTTCGAGGAGAGCGCGAAGTTGATGAACGGGACCTGGGTCTCGTGAACCTTTCCGGCAAACCCGGGCCTCGTGGCCGCCAGGGCCGCGTCGGTCGCCAGAACAACCGCGTCGATGCGGCCCGCATTCCAGATCTGGCGCACGCCCCAGTTCCCAGCAGTGCCGGCCGGTCCGCCAAGACCGGTCAACGGGAAGTACGGCGCCGGAAGCGTGAACGCCAGTTCGCGGCTCACGGATGCACCCGTTGCATCCTTCGCCTGGACCACCGCCGTATGCACAGAACCCGGAGCAAACGGGGTCGCCGGAACAACGGTGATCGTCGTGATTCCCGCCGATTTCTGGGCGGACACAGTGATGGGAAGTCCATCGAGGCTCACCGAGACACTGGCGGGGTCGACCACGCTCGCACCAACGTCGGTCATGCGCAGAACGACGCGGTCGAACGCGATCGACTGAACCTCGGCGGTGGCAACGTCGGGACGGTCCGAAACACTGATGTCAAACCGGTCCGCCGTGACGACGCCGTCGCCGACGACTCGGATCTTCAGGACATGCTCCTTGTTCGCAAGAATCGGGCTGCTCCACACGAGAACCTGTTCCTTCCGTTGGGCGGCCTTGTACACCACCTTGACCTCGGGCCCGCCGTCGATGCTGGCCATGCCCGTGCCATGGTGGCTCGCGACGGTGGCAAAGACGTCGATCTTCACCCCTTTGAAGCGGACCTCAAAGTAGTCCCTGTTCCCGGTCCCAAGATTGTAGTGGTCGTTGTTGAGGAAACGCGGATCTGACGCATTCCCCGGGGCCAGGTTCCAACTGCCAACGTAACGGATCTTCCCAAGCGTGGAGCCCTCGTCCCGGGTGTCGTCGATCTTCTCGATCCGATCGGCGACCAATTCCCGCACGGTGATGTTCGCGGAGACCCAGGCGACTTTGCCGCTTTTGTCGGTCGCCACGAGACGAAGGACGTGATCGCCCTTCGCGGCGCCCTTGAGGGTCGCGGTAAAGGTCGTAGCCACGCGGTTGGTCACGAGGGTTTCGCCGTCGAACAACTCCACTTTGGCCAGATCGGAGACGCCATCCTTGTCGGTGATTCTGGCATCGACCACGATGTCGGTGCCCAAGGCGATCTCCTCGCCCTCGCGGGGGGAATTCAGGACCAGACTCGGAACGTTGCCGGTGACATCGCCGCTCTCGAAGCGTACCTCGGCGAGGCCGACCGTGTACCCCTGCCCCCAGTTGGAGAGTCCCTTCAGTCTCACCAGGCGAACCCCCGTACCGACGACCGGGAACACCTGGGCTTTGTCCCCGCCTTCCTTCAGGGAGATTTTTGCGATCGTGTTGAACACGGCTGCCGTGTTGCCGAGGTTCGTATCAGAGGAGACCTGGACTTCGACGTCCTTCATCCCAACGTCGGTCGCGTCGCCAGCGTTGTAATTCCAGAGGTAGACCTTCGTCAGATTGACGGCTTTTCCGAGGTCGAAGATCGCCGACTCCCGGACCGACCCCACAGCCGACCACATGCTGCCGGCGTTGCGATCGTGCACCGAGTCCGGCGTTCCCAACCCCGCGTCGTCGAGACCCTGGCCGTCGATCAGAGCCTCCTGGGATCCCTCGCCGTTGGTGACCCGGACACCAACAGGTTGGAGAAACTCGGCGTTCACCGGCCCGGCGAACAACGCTGCGAAAAGCAGCGCAGCCCCAAGGCAGGCACGCGCGGTGACGCGCGGCAATCGCACGAAGGTCGATGGGCGGGATTTCTGGGGAGAATTCATGATGGCTGGAAGTGGTTGGGCGCCGGAAACGCAATTCCCCGATCCCGCTGGGTTCAAACACGACGGGACCCTGGAGGGCGAGGCACGCGCCCCACCCTCGGAACGACCTGGGAATGCTCCACTTTTCAGCCAGAAGAAACCGGCCGGTCAAGATCCGAGTTCCCGGACCCAACTTCCCCTGGGCCATGGGGTCCATCCCCGCCTTCGTCGCTACGGGTCCCAGTCACTCCGACAGGACCACCGTTTCTCGGCATGAACGGCATTCCTGATCGAGCGCGAACGAGTATCAAAAAGGATTGCCCCTGCATGACCCCTGCATGGCCGCCACGCAGCGTGCCTATGGCACCATCGCACGGAAGTAGCGCGCGCCGTCCGCTGGCGACCACGGGATGCGGACCGACCCGATACCCGTCGCGTTGGTGGCCACGTTCCCAAGTCTGTTGAAGACTGGATGACCACCTCCCATCCCGTCCCACCCTCGGTCTGCACCTGAAGATGGCCTTGCTCGAGCAGCGCCCGGGTGATGCGGAGCGCAACCGCAGGAGCTCATGCGATCCGGCGGGCAATTCCTCGCCGAACGGGAGGAGCAGCAGCACGCCGAGTTGGCCCTGCCCAGCATTTTTCCCATTGACCATCAGGGTTGCGCCCTTCAACTCGGCGCCCAGAAAGCAGTCAGTCCCGCTCATTGCCAATCTAGGGCGTCTCCGGGACCCGGCCGGGGATGGCGCGCAAGCAAAGAGTCGAGTGCCGCGGATTCGATTTAACACGTCATGAACAGAGGTGATCACCGGGATGCGTTCTTCCGGGACGACGCCGAGCGCCAGCGCCTGAAAGAGGAGAGCACGATGACGCTCAACTGGCTCGCCCAGGGCCTGGCCATGGGGAGCGCGAACAGGGCGTCCCACTGCCTCCGGTTCCGGTGATGACGATTGCCCAGGATCAAGACTGACCCCTCCACGAACAATGAGCGCCGCATTGCACAATGCCGTCCGCCGTTGCATTGTTTTCTCGTGCTGCATTCCACCATCACGGACAAGTACCAAACAACCCTGCCGGTCGAGGTGCGCCAGGCACTCAAACTCCTTCCACGTCAACGTGTTTCATACGAACTCCGCCCGGATGGTTCGGTCATCCTGCGCCCTGTTCCTGCGCTCGAAGCTCTCTTCGGCAGCCTGAAGTCCGCCGATGCCGGGCTCGACGTTTCATCGGAAAAAAACGTCGCCCGCCAAAGCATGGCCTCGGAGGCCGCCGCCGAGGGCCTTGAATGAGCGTCGCCCGCTACTGGGTCGATACCACCATCCTCCTTCGCTTTCTCACGGGCCATCCCACCGCCCAAGCCGAGTCCGCCCATCGCTTGCTCCAGAAGGCAGGGGCCGGGGAGGTGGTCCTGGATGTCTCGCCGGTCATTGTCGCCGAGGCCTTCTACACACTGACATCATTCTACAAAGTGGACCGAGCCGGCGCGGCCATTCAGTTGGGCCTGCTTCTCCGACAGCATGGCATACGGGTTCGGGACGGGTCCGTGGTATTCGGCGCACTCCAGCGCCTGCAAAGCACCAACGTTGGCTTCGCGGATGCCTTGCTCGCAGCGGCCGCGGAAGAGGATGGGATCGCCGTGGCTTCGTTCGACAAGGACTTCGATCGGCTTGGAATCCGCCGACACGACCCTGGATGCGATTGTTAGTGTTTCAATGTCTCAAGGGAGGAGGTAACGGCCTGCCTTCGATGTCCTCTCAGGCGTAACCACCAAGGCACCGAGGCACAGAGCTGAGAGGCAGGGTTCCCTCCAGCGGAGTTCGACCTCGTTCTGGTCCCGGCGATTCAGAACGCCGCTCGGTGTCTCTGTGTCTCGGTGGTTGAGCATTCCCGGAGGGGTCAGCCGCCCTACCCTGCCTTCACCGATTCGAAGGCGTGACGAGCCGGTAGAATCGCGGACTCCCCTCGCGTTGTTCCAGTCGGTACGGACTGACGGCGTTGGTCAGCAACTGCCACGGACCGAGCACGCTCGACGCCGCCTCCAGCCGCGCCGTCGAGGTCCACGTCACCACCGCTCCATCACCGTCCCGGAGGACCTGAAGCCCCTGGCGCCGCGGCACGCGATCCGCCGAGGACGACCGCAGGGTGGCCTTCCCCGACGCGGCATCGTAAACGCCGCGATAGGAGCCAAGGACCGGAAGTCCACGGGGGAACAGGGAATTGACGATGGTCGCCGACGCGCGGGCCACATACTCCCCGGTCGCCCGGTTCACGCGGCCCGAACTCAAGGCGGGATCGCCGAACGTCAGCGTGTTCGGGCCGCTCGCAATCCCGCTTGGCAGGTCGAACGACGGCGCCGTGAACTGTCCGCCGAGCACCGTCAACTCGAGGAAACCTGCGTCCTTCGGATCGGGCCGCACCTGGAGGCGCACCTCCCCCGCGAACTGGCTGATCGTCACGGAACCGCCTCCCAGATACTTGGGCAGCTCCGTGGTCACCGACTGCGCCTGCGCCGGATCCAACCGGACCAGCACCTCCCCGGAATCCGGTGTTGCCGCCAACCGCGGGCCCGACCTCGCCGGAGCTTTCAAGTCACCCGCCCCGAGCAACCTGAAGATCAACTTGAGAAAGGCACTCTCCCAGACGTACTCATGGGGCTCCTCAGCAGGCTCAGAAGTCGCATCGGCAACGCGCGCGACCAGGGGGTACTCCAGGACCGGTGTCGCCGGGTCATCCGTGTGGATGCGCAGCACACTCCGGCTCGTGACGGGGGACGCCAGGCCCACGGTGCAATCGACCAGGATCCTCAGCTCGTCCCGTTCCCGGCGCGCTTGAACAATATACGGAGGCGGACCCGCAAGGCGGATTCCCTCCTTCACGGAGACTTTGAACGCCGGGTTCTCCCCGATCAATTCCACCGACCGCACCCGGAAGTCGGCGGTTCCATCATTCTGCAACCGGATTTCCTTGGTCTCCCACGAATGGAAGGAATTGACCTCGTTCAGGCCGAAGTCGATCTCCGAACCGGGGGGTGGCGCGGACTCCAGGCGCGGCACGACGGGAATCTCGCCCCCGGTGGGAATCAACCGGCGCAACCGATGGCCCGCGGCAAACACCAGGTCCCCCCCGGGCATTCGCACGATGGCCTCGACCGGATTCGCGATGCCGGCCGACAGCGCCGGCCCGCCGTCGCCACCGTCGCCGTTTCCTCCCCCCGCAATGGCCGCCAGGATGCCCCTGGCATCCACCCGGCGGATCCGGCCGTCCTGCCCGAGAATCAGGTTCCCCTCGCGGTCCAGGGCCAGGCTCTTCGGCCTCAGCGAGCCCGCGAAGGTCGCCGGGAGGCCATCCCCCCCGGATTCCATCCATGGCCCGCCGGCCACGGTCGTGATGATCCCGATGGGCGAGATTCGCCGGATATGCCCTCCGGTCCAGACATTGTCCTCGGACACGTAGAGGCTTCCATCGCTCCCGGCTGCCAGGTCCTCCGGCCGAGAAATCGCGGCGTGGATGGCCGGACCACCATCCCCAGCCGGCCCCGTGCGCCCGTCCCCGGCAATCCGGGTGATGAACCCCTTTGTATCGACCCGGTACACCCGGCTGTAGATCCACTCCGAGACCAGCAGATTTCCCACCGAATCGATCCGGACCAACGCCGGTTCCTCCAGCATCGTTTCCACCGCCACGCCTTGATCGGCACCCCTACCCGCATTGCCGTTGCCCGCGACCGTGCTCACCGTGCCGTCCGGGGCAATGCGTCGGACCCGGTGGTTCCGCTGCTCGGCCAGATAGACGTTCCCCCGCGCATCCGCCGCCACGCTGGAGATCAATCCGAAACCAGCCTCACCCACCGGGCCTCCATCCCCGAACGACGCCCCACCGACCGTGCTCACCAGGGTCGAAACCTTCCCATCCAATCCGATGCGCCGGACCCTTCGACCGCCCCCCTCCACCACGTAAAGCACCCCGGCCCCGTCCACGGCGAGGTCGGACGGCGCCTTGAAACGCGCCGCCAACGCCGGTCCACCATCCCCGCTCCAGCCGGATTCCCCGGTTCCAGCCCACGCCTCGATCCGATACTCGGGAACCGTCGTTGGCGGCTGGGGAACCACGCCCAGCCAAACCTCCGCCGGGCCTCCAAACTTGGTCACCACGACATCCGGAACCCCATCGCGATTCAGGTCGCCCACGGCCACCGCCTCCGAGGGTCCGGCTCCAAACGCCAGGCCGTCCGGCGTGAACCGCCCCCGCCCGTCGTTCCAGTACACCCGGTTTCCCCCCGGGCGAACCACCACGGCATCGATGTCTCCGTCCCGATCCATGTCACCCACCGCCACGTCCCGGCTCTGGCCAGTCCCCGGTCCCAACCGCTGCCCGCTGTCGACAAAGAGTCCCGGCGTGCCCGCCTGGGCTCCGCCCGTGTTGATCCACACCCGGTCCCCCTCCGGCTCCGATCCGGCCGTCACCGCATCCAGGTCGCCGTCGCCATCCAGATCCGCCAGCGCCACCCCAAGCGTGAGCCCCGACCCGAACGCGGAACCGGCCTGGACGAACGGTCCCGACAATCCTTCAAAGGTTCGTCCCGGATTCAGCCAGACCGACATCTCCTCCCCCACCAGAAACACATCCGGATCGCCATCCCTGTCGAGGTCCCCGATCTCCGCCTTGATACCGGAACGGCCCCCCAGCGACAGGGGCGCTCCCGTAACGTCCCGCGCGGGGGTGTTCACCCAGACCTCCGCCGGACGTCCTCCGTGCCGGGTCAGCACGATGTCCAGGGAGGAGTTTCCGTCCAGATCGGCAACCGCCAGCGCACTGGGCAATTCACCCCCGAACTCG
>CAYZAE010000032.1:42319-47924 GCA_964476125.1 uncultured Verrucomicrobiota bacterium
CTCGAACTCGCTGACCCGCTCGAATCGGCGCAGGGCCGAACGGAACCAGGTCCGGATCGATCCGCCCCCGTCGTCATCAGCCGTCACCAACCGGAGCTCCCCCGCCGACTCTGGATACAAGGCCACGGCCACGGCGTTGCGTCCCAACGACTGCTCCCCGACCGTGAATCGCCCAAACCCATCGTTGAACCAGATCCGGCTCGGCATGCCAAAACCCACCACCACCGCGTCCAGGTCCCCGTCTCGGTCCAGATCCCCCAGCACCACATCCATCCCGAGGTCCCCGGCTTCTCCCAGACGCTGACCGCTATCGCGCAGGGCGTAGCCGACAGGCGGATTGGCCCGGCCGGAAACCCCGGCAACCACCAGCCCGCCCAGCCAGGCGCACACCAGGAGGCACCGTAACCACCCCAACCACAATGGCGTGTTCCAGCGCGGAACACGTCCCGCCACCCCACGGCACCCCCCGCCCGGCCCCAGGCTCCCGCCCCCCGGGACGCCCACGTTCGAAGCATGTCGGCAATTCATGCCCACACCCTGACCGGACCCACCTGAAAGGAAGATGAACGGGCTAGGAGACGGGAAACCGCACCGCAACGCGCGTGCCCCGGCCCACCTCGCTCTCCAGTCGCACACTCCCGCCCTGGGCCTCCACCAACGCCTTCACGATCGCCAACCCCAGGCCCGCGCCCGAACCCGCACCCCGCCCGGATTCCACCCGGTAAAACCGCTCGAAGACCTTCGAAACATGCGCCTCCGGAATCCCCATACCGGTGTCGGTTACGTCCAGGACGACGTGGCTCCCCTCCAGGGTCACCCCCAGCGTCACCCGGCCCCCGCCCGGGGTGTGGCGCAGCGCGTTGGAGAGCAGGTTGTCCAGGATCCGCTCCACCGACGCCGCCTCCGCCCACGCCAGGACCGCTGAATCCGCCCCGCCGGTCCGCGAAAGTTCCAACGCCACACCCCGTTCCAACGCCAGCGGACGAAACCGATCCAGCGCCTGCTCCGCCAGCGGCACACAGTCCACCTGCCCTCCCGGCCGTCCGAGTCCTCCACCGTCCGCCCGCGCCAGCGTCAACAACCCATCGATCAACGAGGAGAGGCGGACAATCTCCTCGCGGTTGCTCTCCAGAACCTGACGGTACCGACCCGGCTCCCGCTCGCGTCGAAGTGCCACATCAATCTCCGCGCGCAGGGCCGTCAGCGGCGTGCGCAACTCATGGGCGGCGTCCGCCAGGAACCGGTTCCGGGTGGCGTAGTCCGCTTCCAGCCGGTCCAGGAAACCATTGAGGGTCTCCGCGAATGATGCGAGTTCCACCTCGGTCCGCGGCACCGGCAGGCGGCCCTTGGGAACCGGATCCAACCCCAGGTCCCGCGCCGCATCCGACATGCGCCGTAGGGCCCGCAGCCAACGGCGGGTCAGCCAGGCCGCCGCCCCCACACTCAACCCCACGTACGCCACGCCGCCCAGAAGGAGCCCCACCACCCGCCGCCGATGACCCGGCACCCCCGCACGCTCCGAGGCATGCGACAACCGCAGCCTGAGTCGGCCCCCGGCCCGTTGTGGATCCTCCACCACCCTTTCCACCCCCGGGAGCCTCCCCTCGACGGCCGACACCATCGACGACGACGACGCCTCGCCCGGTACGGCAGCGGACGGCCCTGCGGTCTCCAAAGTCTCCACCACCAGCAACAACTTCAGCCGCTTCGCCTCCAGCCGCGAATCTTCCGCCAGCCGCGCCGCCGGCACCCCTTCCCGCAGCGCCATGCACGCGATCTCCAACTTGTCCCGCAACTGCTGCTCCCGCGCCTCGGCCGCCGCTTCGTTGAACCGGACGACCCCGCGCGCCACCGCCACCGCCGCCAGCAGCGCCTGCAGCAGGCTGAACCCGGCCAGAAACCGGTGACGCATGGAAAGCATGGCGTTCAGGGAATGATCCGGATGCCAACGATGCCTGTCCCCAAATGAAACCAGCATGAAACGACCCGGTTCATCGGAAGGTCACCCCCCGCTCCCCGCGTCGCGTCGCGTCGCGTCGCGTCGCACCACGCCATGACACGTCCCGTCACGCGCTCTGTTCCGGATCCTGGAGGACATAACCAGCCCCGCGGAGCGTGCGGATCAAGGGCTTCGGAAATCCCCGATCCACCTTGGTCCGGAGATGGTACAGCGTGACGTCCACCACGTTGCTCAGCGAATCGAAGTTCTCGTCCCACACGTTCTCCACCAGCCGGGAGCGACTGACGACCTCGCCGGCATGCCGGACAAGATACGCCAGCACATCAAACTCCCGGGCCGTCAGTTCCACCAACCGGCCGCCGCGCGTGACCCGGCGTCGACGCGGATCCAGCTCCAGGTCCGCCACCTGCAGCACCTCGGGCGCCAGGTCGCGTCCCCGACGGAGCAACGCCCGCACTCGCGCCAGAAGCTCCTCGAACGCGAACGGTTTCGCCAGGTAGTCATCGGCCCCGGCCTCCAGCCCGCGAACCCGGTCCTCCACCGCGTCCTGCGCCGTGAGAATCAACACCCGCGTCCGCACCTCCGCCGCCCGCAGCCTGCGCAAAACCTCCAACCCGTCCATGCCCGGAAGAAAAAGGTCCAGGATCACCAGGTCCCAGGGCTCGGTCAGAGCCCGGTGACAGCCATCCAGGCCATCCCGGGCGACGCTGGCACGGAAGCCCTCCTCCTCCAGACCGGAGGCGAGGGCATCCGCGACCTTCGGTTCGTCCTCGATCACCAACAAGCGCATCGCCGGACCGGAACACTGCCCGGAAACCCGTCCCAATTGAAGCCCGCCGTTGTCGCCGCCATCCAGGCCGGTGCCTCCCGGGTTTGTGAGTGGTGGAACGCGTCGCGTCCAGCCGCGCCACGACCTCGCCCAAGCACAACACCCCCGGGCTGCCGCCGCCCGCTCAACGCGGCCGGGTTTGTCGCAGCGCGACAACCGCCACCAACAACGTCGGGATGCACAAGCCGCTTCCTTTCAGCCGTACCCTGAGCGGCATGCACAGCACCCTTCGACGAACGGAAATTACTATCCAAAGTGAGGACTGACCGATGCATGACCCCTGCATAAATCCGGACTTCGAGGTCAGCCCGAGCGGCTCCAGACGATTGCCCGGAGGCACCCGGAGATCGTCCAGCGAACGAGATCGATCCAGTTGCACGAGCTTTCTGAAGGCCACCCGTTCGACACACCAGAACCTTATCGCCTCCTGTCACCAGAACAGTTCGCGGTAGTGCCGGAGCAGGTCGGAGGCGTACCCTTCTCGGCATGAACGGCTCCCTTCGCCGAGATAGGGTCGGACTTCCACGGAAGTCCACGACCGTTCTACTTTGCGCCCTCCTGTTGGCGCTCATCGGAGCCGAGACTATCGCGGGCGAGGCCGACCGCGCCCCTCGTCGCGGAGGCATTCTTCCATGGGCTGTAGAGGGCGAACCTCCTTCACTCGATCCCCTGCAACTCCCATCGAACGACGCTGCCACCTTGGCGTTTTTGGTGTTCCACTCGCTCCTCGAATTGGACTCGAGCGGACAGTTTGTTCCCGTGCTGACGGAGAGGTTGCCGGACGTGTCCCCTGATTCTCTCACGTACACCTTCCGCCTGCGGAAAGGGGTGCGCTTCTCCAACGGACGGGAACTGTCCGCCGACGATGTTGTGTTCACTTTTGAGCGCGGCTGCGATCCAACGGCTATCTCTTCCTCGTCCGCCTTTTACCGAAACATTGAGGGAAGCGCCGAATTCGGAGAGGCCCGACTCCGCGAGATAAAGGAACGGCGGCAGGGCGGCGAGATTCCACCCGCGGAACGTCACCTTAAACCACTTCATGTCACAGGTCTGACAGCGCCCGACTCCCATACCTTTCAACTCCGGCTGAAATCCCCCGACCTCGCGGCAATAGCCTCCATCGCCGGAGTCGGCATCGTGCCTCGGCAAGAGTTCTTTCGGCCCGGTCTTCTCTTTGGCACACATCCGATAGGAACCGGCGCGTTCATGCTGAAGGAGTGGCGGCGCGGTGTGCGGATGCGATTCGAGCGCAATCCACACTGCTTTCGGGTGGCAGAGACCTACCTGGATGGCATCGAGGTGCTCCTCAACATCCCCACATCAACCCAAGCGATGCTCTTCGATCGGAACGAGACGGGTCTGTTAACCATTTTCGCGGACGTGGACGCCTGGCGATGGAAAAGGAATCCGACGATGCAAGACTCCCTGGTCATCTTCCCGGGGGCGAGCCCCTCTTACATCGCCCTGAACTGCGAAATGCCGCCGTTCACCAACCGGCTGGTGCGGCAAGCCATGAACTACGCCGTAAACAAAGAGGCGATCGTCAAGAAACTCCTTCACCGCGCAGAACCGGCACAGGGCCCCCTACCGAGGATCGCCCGCGGGTTCAATCCACACTTGGCCGACGGCGCACGGTTCCCATGGGATCCATCAACGCGGCGGCTTCGGATGAACCGAAGGAGACCCTCGATTTCCTTCTGAACGGCGACAACATCACCGACCAATGGAGCGCGAACACGGCGTTCTATTCGGAGCCCGAGGTACAACGGATGTTCCGCACCGCCGCCGCGGAAACCGACGAAGCCCGTCGCCTTGCCCTTTATCAGCAAATCGAGCAGAGGATTGTCGACGACGCACCTTGGATCTTCATCTGCCATGGAAACCTGGAGATGGTGCGGCAGCCTTGGCTTCAGGGCGCGAGAATCCTGCCCTCTTGGCCCCCTGTGCGACTCGAGAATGCGTGGATTGACCGCTAGCCGAACTTTCGCAAATCGCCTCGATTCTTGGCGACTTTCAGCTGCCAGAATTCTGGAGTCACCAACGAATACCCATCTCCGGGTTCGATGGCCTGAGATAAACGGTACCCTTCGCCGAACGAGCATCAAACCTCCAGCCGCCGGAGCAACCCCTGCCGCCGAATGCGCACGGTGGCACTTCCGAAGGAGCAGTCTATCGCCCTTAAGGAAGCAATCAGCGGGTGGCGCGAGATGGGATTGATCGTGGATCAAATGCAGCAACTGAGCCGCCAGATGATCTTCGGAACCCTGCCTACCGGACACCCTTTACCGCAAGCCACTCACCAAGAAGGTACTAGTTATAAAATTAGCCCCATTCAGGAAGGACTCATTCGCGAGTCACAGCAATTCGGACTCCACCGGTATGTACTTCAACACGAGGCGGAACGGGGCGGAAAGGCGTGGATCGCCGACCGCATACGGAAGTCGGAGATGCCACAACGGCAGCGACAGCGAGCCGACGCATCCGATTGTCAACAATCGGTTCTGCTGCAAAACCCCCCGTTTTCGTGGAGGAGCATGAAACACCCCCCATCAAATCACTCCACCCCGTGTGACAGGATCGCCTGTAACCGATTTTGTATCGCTAAAGATTTTCCCGGATTTGGGATCCGAGGTTTTGCAGCAGAACCAATTGTTTACGATCGGACCGTCTCCATCCCCGCGCGACCCAACCCGGAGTTCGACGTAACGATCAGCGCAGGAAGGCAGCCCTTGGGCCGTCACAGGGGCACCGACAGCACGGAGTTCGGAGTCAGTTCCGATTTCGTCCATGACATGTCGTCAGGAGATTTTGGACAG
>CAYZAE010000033.1:0-4576 GCA_964476125.1 uncultured Verrucomicrobiota bacterium
ACGCCGGGAAGGGTGACTTGGGCGAGACCGCCGTAGGTGGCGCTGCCGGCGGGGAATTCGGTCCAGCGGATCAGCCCCGGGGTGAGTCCGGCGGCGTGGTTGGCGGAGCCGGTCCAGGCGGAACCGCCCTCGGCGGTGGGGCCGGCGACATCACCGCCCAGCCAGCCCTGGTCGAAGGGGAACCAGAAGGTGGAGAAGGCGAAATTGGCCTCGGGACTGGAGCCGTGGGTGCCGGCGCGACCGGTGTTGAGGTCGAGCTGGCCATTGGCGAAGGCGCCACTGCCCATGTCGTAACCGGGACCGGACGAGGCCCAGGAAACGGCAACCGTCGGGAAGAACGGGCCTTCGCCGTCATTCCAGTCGATGGGGCCGTTCTGACGCGCCGAGGCGAGCACCACGCCGAACGCGGGGCTGGGGCGCCACGCCTGGCTGGCGGCGATGCCGGGGCTGCTGTCGCCGAACTCGATGAAGCCCTGGCCGAGATTGCCCAGTGCGGCGGACGGATTGCCGGGGGACAAACGCAGGGCGATGTCGCCGCGGTTGTAGCGGTTGGCCGACCACGGGATGGGGCCGTTTCCGTCGAAGCCCGAAACCTCGACGCTGCTGTTGAAGGTGGTGCTCCCCTTGGCGATCACGTTCACGCCGGAGACCGAGGTGTTCGGGAAGGCGCCGGGCGCTCCGCCGCCATCGGGAATCTGGGGCGTTGGACCGGACGGCGCCGCGAAGGACGGCAAGGCGGTGAGCAGCGCGACGGCCGAGGCGGTGACCATGGGTTGGAGGGTCAGCAGCCGCGGTTGGGAGCCGCCGGAACGACGGGACAGGAAATGCACTCGGGTTTTCATGGATACGGATTAACGGTGGAGAGATTCCACGCGCGCAGCGTAAGTGCAAAGGATTCCGTGGGAAGTGACGGTGGCGTGAAATCCTGGAAATAGTCTCCCGCACCGGGTGGGAATTTGGGAGCTGCTGCAAACAGCCTTTCCCTCTGTCTTCTCCGGAGATCGCGCCTTACCAACTCGGGTGCGATGGGTTGGCGGGTTCGCGCAGGAGCACGGCCTCCACCTCGTCCCAGGCTGTGTTCCATGGCGAAGGGTTGGGTGGCTGGGCGGCTGGGCGGGTGGGGATGCGAAACTTCCAGGCGGCGAGGTCGGGGATCCGGTCGAGGGCGTCCAGGATGCGAAGGGATTCGCGGGCGGCGTAAGTGGTGGGGGCGGTGCCTGGGACGTAGGGTGAAGTCTTGGGTCGATCGCCCGGCAGCTTGCGGGTGAATGGCTGGTGACTGAGGTGCTGAGCATCCAGGAAGCCTTCGCCCAGGTGCAGGCGGAGAAGTCCGTGGGCGCAGGACATTCGATCCACGAACTGGACGGCGTTCAGGTCCTGGAGAATGGCGAGTGCGAGGTAGGTTTCGGTGATGGGTTCGAGGCCGGCGGTGGCAATCAAGCCGTTCCAAAGGTCCTGGTCGAGGAGCGGGTCGCGGCCTTCGGGCAGCGGTTGATGACTCAGGATCTGATGCGCCTTCAGGAGCTTCACCAGGGGGGCGGTATCGAAGAGATCCAGGAGATCGAGCTTCCGCAAGGCGGCAATCTTCCATCGGAGGGGTTCGAGTCGCAGGATCGAGTGATCCGCGTGGGTGACGCGGACGACCTCCGGGGTGAGCAGTCGGGCGCGCTCGGAGGCGGAGGTGGCGGCGAGCGCGGCGCGGAGACGCGGGCGGGGTTCCCGGAGGAGCGCGAGTCCCGGCAATTCCTCCCAGTCGAAACAGAACGCCTTGAGCGTCCGCCAATCCTCGAATCGTGAGAGGAGGAGGGTTGGGTGCTGGAGGATGTCCTTGGGCGGAGGTGAGCCATGGTTTCGGAGAAATCCGCGGGCCTCGGGTCCAAGCCAATCGAACGGGGGCAGCACGTGAGAGCCTCCGAGGGCCGAAAGCAGGTAATCCCAGCGGTGACGGGACTGCGGGTTCCCCTGGGTTTCCAGCTGGTTGAAACGCGTCCGCGCCTCGGCGAGCGAAAGCGAAATCGCCTCGAACTGGGCGGCCCTGGCCTTCGCCTGTTCGGTCCGGTTGCCGGGCAGGTAGGGGGCGGCGATCATGAGCGCCGCATAGAACAGCCCCAGGACCCCGACCCAGCGTCGGACGCGGACGTGCCCGGTGCGGTTGGGGTCGGCGGCGAAGAGTTGTTCCTGAGGCACGTGGCCGAGCCGATGGCGGGCTTCCGACATGTTCCCTCGCTCATGGGCGCACCAGGCGCGGCGGACGGCGGTGGCGAGGGTCCGTTCCTGGGATTCGTGATCGAGGGTGGAGCCGAGGTTGAGTCGGGCGAAATGGGTTTGGTCGCGGCTGCCGAGATGGGCTTCGACGGTGCCATTCTCGCGGAGTGTGATCGTGGAATCGGCCTTCCAGAACCAGCACCCCACGGCGTCCCATCCGGAGGACAGGATCGGGCGCAGCTTGAGCTGGAGGCCGCCCTGCACGCCACGGCTGATGGAACAGAGCCCTTCGCGGGCCAAAAACCGGGGGAAATCTCGAGTGGCGGGGGTGGAAGCCATTCCAGGCGCCGGATCCGTTTCCTGGTCCCCGCCGGCGGGAAGAAGGTTCAGCCGTGCGCGAAGGAACAGATTGTCGTCGAAGCGGACCCGTCGCGCGGCAGGAAACAAAACCCAGCCGAGGAAGTGAATGCCCCAGAGCAGGCCCAGGAATTGTTGGGGGAGGTTCCAGATCAGGCCCAGCCCCATGGCCAGGATCAGAGGGGTGGTGAAGATCCCGGAGATGAGACTGCTGGAAAGCTGGCGTGACAGGGCAAACTCGCGCCAGGCGGACAGGAGCTCGGGAACGATCAGGAGGGGCAATCCGAGCAGGGCATAGGTGAGGAAATCGGGGTAGAGGTTGGCGAACAGGATGGCCACCACGGCGGCGAGCGCCAAGAGGGCGGCCCTGTCCTGGAGCCGGAAGCGTTCCTGGTCGTACAGCTCCCGGTGGAACGAGGCGGCCTCGAGGTAATTCTTCTGTTCGGCGCGGGTCGCCCAGGCGCCGGCGCCGAGACTGACCCCGAGGGTGGCGACCGGGAGCAGCAGGAAGAGGAGGGGGAACGGGATGAGTTTGGCGAGCCCAAGGCTGGCGAGGGCCAGGAGGTTATGGGAGGAACCCGTCGGATCGGTGGCGGCGGCCTTGAACGCGATCGAGGCCATGATGCTGGGGGTGAGGCTGCGTCGGGGGGCGAGACGGCCGAGGGAGGTTTCGAGGTGCTGCTCGAGTCGTCCGCGCAGGGCCTGGCGCGATCGGTGCAGGCGCACCTTGAAGGCGCCGTCGCTGATGCCGAGGGCGCAGGCGGCGTCCGAGATCGATTTTCCCTCGAGATAGAAGAGCACAAGGCATTCGCGGTGCCGTCGGGGCAGATCGGAGAGCGCGGTTCGGAGGGCGTCGGGGGAAACCGCAGGTTCGTCCGGGTCCGGGGTGGGGCTCCCGCCCTCCGCGGGGCAGTGGGCTTGGTCGATCGACCAGCGTTCGCGCCGGCGCAGTTCCCGGCGGTTGCGCAGGCCGAGATTGATGGCGACGGCGCGGGCGATGCGGGTGATCCAGCCGGCGAAGCGTTCCGGGTGTTTCAGCCAGCCGAGCAGGCGGAAGGCGCGGATGAAGGATTCCTGGACGGCGTCCTCGGCGAGGGTGGCATCGCCGAGCCGGGCCCAGGCGATGGCGTAGACCTGCCGTTCGTAGCGTTCGATGAGCTCCCGGAAGCGCTCGATGTCGCCGGTGCGCACCGCGCGGATGGCCTGGGAGTCGGGATGTTCCGTCATGGATGGGGGTGGGGGTCGCGTGGCATGAGACCCGACCGAAAGACATCACCGTTCCGGGGAGGTTACAGCGGGCGCGGGTATCGGAGAATGATGGAGATTCCCGGGGTTTCTTCACCGTCGCATTGACGCCGTGGCGGACGCGGTTCTTGAATGACGCCTCGCATTGGCACCGAAACAACGTCGTTGCCCACCCCCATGAAAAAACTGCTCACCTGTGCGCTGACGGCGCTGACGATTCTCGCGATGAACACCCAGCCTGCGGCTTCGGCCGCTGACAAACCCAAGGAAGGCAAGGAAGCCAAGGCCGACGGCGAAAAGAAGGGCCGCGGCAAGCTGGTCCACATGGTCTCGTTCAAGTTCAAGGAGACCGCCGGAACGGAAGGCGTGCGCAAGGTGGAGGAAGCCTTCGCGGCGCTGCCTGGCAAGATTCCCCAGATCGCCACCTTCGAGACGGGCACGAACGTCAGTCCCGAGAAGCTCGACAAGGGATTCACGCACGCGTTCCTGCTGACCTTCCGTTCGGCCAAGGATCGTGACGATTATCTCGTGCATCCCGCGCACAAGGAATTCGCCGGGCTTGTGGGTCCGTATGTCGCCGATGTGTTCGTCATCGATTTCTGGTCCCAGAAGGCGGGCAAGGCGGACAAGAAGGCCAAGAAGGACAAGTGACGAACCGTCCTTGGGATTCGTGGAAAAAGGCCTACACGGCCGAACCACTGGTCTGGTTCCATGAGATCTTCCGTCCGGACGGGCATCCGTACCTGCGGGACGAGGTCCGCTACATCCG
>CAYZAE010000033.1:4676-18826 GCA_964476125.1 uncultured Verrucomicrobiota bacterium
GCCTGGATCGACCGGGCTCGGCCGAGCGATCCGAGGTTGTGGACGTTGCGGTAGCCCAGCCGTTGCAGCCGGCTTTTCGCGAAACCGCTGCGGGTGCCGCTGGCGCAGTACAGGAGGATCACCTTTTCCTGATCCTGAACCTCCGCGGGCAATCGTTCCGCGATGACATCGAGGGGAATGTTTCGGGCGCCAGGGAGGTGGCCGCCGCCGAACTCCGAGGCGGTGCGGACATCGATCAGCAGGGCACCCTCCTGGAGGAATTGTCGCGCCGCTTTGGGGTCGAGGCAGCCGCTGCGTTTCCAGAGGAGCCAGGCGGCGAAGACGACGCCGGCGATGAGGAGAAAGGGCCAGTCCATGGGGGGCGTGCGGCGTGGGTCGTGGGTCGTGGGTCGTGGGTCGGTGCGGGGGGAAGCTACGGGGCGAGCGCGGAAACGGAAAGGGCTCTGGTGCGAAGACGAATTGTCGACCGTGGGCGGGCGCTTCTCCGGGTTGTCGCAGCGCGACAACCCCTGCCAACAACTTCGGGGTGCACAGGAGGGAGAGGGAGGGGCCGCTGAAAATATCCCATGGCGCGGCAAGGGCGGAGGTCCTAAATTCAGGGACCGATGGCGTTCACCAAGGATGACGCCATGGGTTCCCGGAGCCTCGGACGAAATCTCTCGCATCACAGGATGGCGGGAAGGAAGTCGTCATTGGCGGGCCGGGCATTATCGAGCAACCGCCATGATGCCTTCGATTTCGAACGCGGAGAGCCTTCGCTCGGACACCGTCAGGTCGACGGGTCCGGGGGTAGGTGTGGACAGGCAGGTGACGGCGCCGAGGTCTGCGCCTTCGATTCGCCCGTCATGGTTTGCTGCGCACTTCGTGGGGACTGCCATCGGGCTGTCGCTGGGTTATCTGGGGTTCTGCCTTCTGTGCCTTTTGGTTGTGGGCTCGTCGGGCTGGACGGTCGGGGTGGAGGCGGGACATCCGCATACAATCGACCTGCGGTGGAGCCTTGCGGTCGCCTTTCCGGCTGCCGCGATCTACTTCGGACTTGCCTGGATGGTCCTGGGTCGGACTGGACGGCGTTCCAAGCGTGGGGAGGGATCGGTCATGCGGAGAGTGGGATGGGAGGGACTCTGGCGATTGGGTATCCCGGAAGCTCTTCGCCAGCTTCAGTCCATGTTGGGGAATTCTCCGGGGCGCCGTTGGCTGGGGCTGGGAGCCGAGGCTTATCGGGGGCAGGTTCAGGCCTTGTCCCGACGCCTGGTGGAGGTTCAGGAAGTGGAGCGGCGTCAGATTGCGCGCGAACTGCACGATGAAATCGGCCAATCGCTGGCCCTTTTGCGGTTGAATCTGCAAGCCGCCCTGCAATCCGCCGGTCTTCAGGCTGGGGTCCAAGGCGTGACCGACAGTCTGAAGGTGGTGGATCACGTGTTGGAGCAGGTTCGGGAGATGTCGGTCTCGGTTCGTCCGTTGATGCTGGACGACCTGGGGCTGGTGCCCGCCCTGAGGTGGTATGCGCGGCGGCAATTGGAGTCTGCGGGCATGGGGGTCAAGTGGGAGACGGATCCGATGGAGCGGCGTCTGGACCCGGTCGTGGAGAGCGAGTGCTTCCGCATTGCCCAGGAGGCGCTGACCAACATTGTGCGACATTCGAGGGCCACGGAGGTCCGGGTGCGGCTGTTCCTGCGAGGCGGCCGGCTGGAATTGACGGTGGCCGACGACGGGATTGGCTTCGATCTGGCGCGGGCCCGGGAGCAGGCGGTGGAGGGGGCGAGTCTGGGGGTTCTGAGCATGGAGGAACGTGCATTGATGGCTGGCGGGGGATTCGAGATCCGGACCAGACCGGGCCGGGGCACCGTGCTGCGCGCCTGGTTCCCCCTTCGGTGGGCGTCCGAAGCACCCGGGACAAGATCCCCGTGAACACGACCTCCCGGGTTCTTCGCGTGCTTCTCGCGGATGACCACACCCTCGTCCGCGCCGGGGTGCGGGCGCTTTTGGAACGGCAGGGAGGCATCGAAGTCGTGGGCGAAGTGGGGGATGGGCACGAGGTGATCCGGCAGGGACGCGAACTGCGGCCGGACATTGTTCTCATGGATATCGGGATGCCGGGTATGAACGGGCTGGAGGCGACTTCGCGGATGAGCCGCGAACTGCCTGAGGTTCGGATCATTGTGTTCTCGATGCATCGGCAGGAGGAGTACGTCTGGCAGGCGTTGAAGGCGGGTGCGATGGGGTATTTGCTCAAGGATGCGGCGGCGGCGGAGTTGTCCCAGGCGATTCAGGCGGTGGCGCGGGGTGAGGTTTATCTTTGTCGGGCCATTGCCAGCCGGTTGCCCCACGGGCTTGCCCTGGGGTCGATGACTGCGCGTGGAAACCGTCTTGAACGTCTGACGCCCCGGCAGCGTGAGATCCTCCAGCTTATCGCCGAGGGACAGACCACCAAGGGCATCGCCGACGTGTTGGGGATCAGCGCCAAGACCGTCGAGTACCACCGGTTGAAGCTGATGGAGAGTCTGGGAATTCATGATGTTCCGGGGCTGGTGCGTTTCGCGATGAAGGCCGGGATCGTGTCCCAGGAGGCCTGAGGTCTGCCGGTGCCGGATCAGGGGGACAGGTCGGTTGGACCGCTGGCGGTTTCCTGAGCGACGCTCTCCGTGGCCATCCCAAGGCCGCTTCCGGCGACCTCCACGGCGTGGTCTTCCCGGAGCGACCGGAGTTCGCGTCTTGCCTGTTCGCGGACCTGGGGCTCGTCCATGCCCGGGAAGCCCGGCCATGAGATTGCCCCGGAGTCGGGTTGCCAGCGCCGGGTGATGTAGGCGATCGCCCGATCCCGATGCTCTCCGGGTGAGGTCAGATGGTTGACGAGGACGAAGGCCATCTCCGCATCGCGGAGGGCTGCCGAGATGCCTGCGGAAGCCACGAGACGGTCGTGCAGATCGGGGTCCTGGATCTGACCCGCCCATCGGCAGGCGGCGTCGGGGTCGGAACCGGCCCATTCGCTGACCGTATGCGCGAGGAGGTCGTCGCGTTGGGGCGAGGTTTCGAGCCGGGTTCCGAGGCGCAGGGCCGCGAGCGGATCCGTGCGTGCCGCTTCATAGCCGAGACTCAGCAGGGTGGAGGTTCTGGCTTCTCCCTGGGGCAGGGTTTCCGCCCAGGCCATCGCCGCGGGAAGGTCGAAATCCGACCAGGCGAGCGCCACCTGTTCCCAGGCCTCCGCACGGTCGCGCCCTTCGGGAAGTTCGCTGACCCAGCCGACGGCGGCGGCGCAATCGTGCCCGACCCAATCCCGCACCCGCTGTCGTCGACGTTCTCCGGTCGTTTCGGTGACGTCGCCCGCGAGGGCATCAAGTGTTCCGGCAGGATCGCAGTCCGGGTTGTCAGGATTGTCCGATTCACCGGTCTCGCCTGCGCTGAGCGGCGGATGGCTGGGGAGGTTGGGTTGGGTGGGATGGGGATCCCGTTGCTGGAATCCAGGTGGACGGGACAGAAATGGGACCAGGACCAGCAGTCCAAGCCCCAGGGCGAGCATGGTTCTCATCGTGTTCGGCCGGGAATCGAAGGGGTTCCTTCAGGGGGCCACCGTGACGTCCGAGAACGTGGCTGTATTGAGGGTGTTGGATGCTCCCGAGGCGACCGCGATTCCCCAATAGGCATTCGACGACAGGGTGAAGGTGGTCTGCTGAGCCAGGGCCCAGAACCCGCCGGTCGACGATTTGAATCCCTGGATTGTGTTGCCGACTCGCACGAGGCGGATCCAGGGGCTGTTGGTCAGGGTGTTGCTGACGGTTGCGGAGAGCGTGGGGCCTCCGGAGTTGGTTCGTGTCAGCCAGCGGGAGGTGCCGTCCGGGGCGACGGTCAGGAGCGCGAATCTGGATCCGGGGGTGAGGCTTTCCCGAATCATGGCTCCGAAGACGGCGCCTGTTGAAGAACTGCCCGCGTTTTGGAGCCTGAACGTGATTTGCCCGGGTCCGAGCAGGGACTGGTGGAGGTAGCGGAAGCTGTCCGCGGTGCCGCCGATGGTTCCCGATCCGGTCACGGTGAAGACGCCGTTGGAGAGCACGGCCGAGCCGGGGGTGGAGGGGGATGTTCCCACATCAACTGTCTGCCACGGCTGGGGAATGCCCAGGATGCTCACACGGGTTTGGGTGGATGTGACGGTCGCGCCCGAGCCGTAGACCGCCCGGGCTGAGAGGGCGGGGTTGCCCGCGGGGGCGTTGCTCCAGGTGAAGGTGTAGGGGGCGGTGAGGTCGTCGCCCAGCAGTGTGGACCCGTTCAGGAACTGGACGCGCTGGAGGGTATGGCCATTGGCCTGGACTGTTGCGGCGAGGGAAAGCGTGGCGGGAGCGCGGAACGTGGCGCCCTCCGTCGGGGAAGTGAGCGTGATCGTGGGGGGCGGTGGATTGGTGATGAACACGCGGGTGTAGGGAGTGGTGACGCTCAGGGTGCCGCCGTATCGCGCGCGTGCCGCCAGGTAAAAGGAGCCGGCCGGAACGTTGACCCAGGTGAAGGCGTAGGGGGCGGTGGTGTCCTCGCCCAGCACCGTGGCGCCATTCATGAACTGGACACTGGAAATGGCATGACCATTGGCTTCGACCGTTGCGGCCATGCCGATGGCGGCGGGCGCGCGGAAGGTTGCGCCTCCGGCCGGAGCGGCCATCGCGATTGTCGGGGGCACGGCCAGTTGCGTGGTGTAGGCGATTTCCGCGGACAGATCGCTCTCCAGCCCCAGAGCTCCGTAGGCGGTCACGGCGAAGTAGTAGGTCGTTCCAGGCTCCAGGCCGGTGACCACCCCCCTCAAGGCGGTGCCCGTATCCACGCTCCGTGTGTAGCTGCGCGGGGCAGGGCCAAAATGGATGCGGTAGCCCGCAACCGTGGAGCCGGCGCTGGGATTCCACGACACCGCGACCGAACTCTGCGCGTGCGCCGGGGTGCGCAAGGCGGCGAGCGCCAGGATCAAGGCGGGGATGGCCCGCAGGCATGGGCCGATCCCCGGAATCCACGAACGGCCTGGCCGGCCACCCGACAGGGAAGGACTCTCCCCACCGACCTGTGGGGGGGGAACGTCGGGGGCACCGAAAGGAGGCTGGGTTGGGGGCTTGCCTCGCCCGGGCTGGCCGGGAATTGATCCGCGGAGGTGGGTCATGCCGACCGTTACCTCCGAGCGCCCCCCGCCGCGACGAGGGGGTTCCTGGTGGCACCCAGGGAAATCCCTGGGTTGGCGCCGATGCAGGCGCGTGGGGTGTGTTTGAAGCGCGGGGTCGGGAAGCGGTGGCGTCAGCGCGCGATCAGGCCACGCCGTTCGCCTTGAACCAGGCGAGCATGCGTTTCCAGCCGTCTTCCGCGGCTTCCTTGCGGTAGCTCGGACGATAGTCCGCGTGGAAGGCGTGCGGCATGTTTGGATAGACGTGGACCTGGGACGCCTTGCCCTTTTCGGAGGCGGCGAGGGCGGCGACCAGTTTATCGACCGTGGGCTGGGGGATGCCCTGATCGGCGCCTCCGTAGAGGCCGAGCACGGGGGCGTTCAGCTTCGAGACGACGTCGATCGGGGACTGCGGTTGGGCGGGCGGATTGGGATTCAGGCCGCCATACCAGGCGACCCCGGCTTTGATCCGGCTGCTGTGGGCGGTGTACATCCAGGTGGTCCGACCGCCGCGGCAGAAGCCCGTGATGCCCAAACGACCGAGGTCGGCCTTCGCCTGTCCGCCGGCCCAGTCCACCACGGTGTCGAGGTCCGAGAAGCACTGTTCGTCGGTGAGCTTGTTGGCTCCCGCGAGCACGTCCTTGATCTCGGTGAGCTTGGTGAGGTCGCCGATGCGGACATACGGTTCCAGCACCAGGGCGAAATAGCCGGCCCTGGCGAGACGGCGCGCGACGTCCTTGATGTGTTCGTGCGCCCCCCAGATCTCGGGGATCACGAGCACGGTGGCAAACTTGCCGGCCTGCTTGGGTGCTGCGTGATACACCGGCAGCGCGGTGCCGTCCTTGGCCGTGACTTTCGAGGTGCCGGTGTCGAGATCGTCGGCGGGGGTGACGATCATGGTTTGGGCGCAGACGGGTCGGACCGAGAGGGCGATCCCGGCGGCGGCCGAGGCGACGAGGAATTCGCGTCGGGAAGAAGCGGACGTTGATTTTTGAGGGGATTTCATGGGGCTGGGGGGTCAACCGACCTTGGGCAGGCTCCAGGGCTTGCGATACTCGTAAAAGCGTTTGGCGTTGGCCTCGGCGTCGCCCTTGAACTCTTCCTTCTCGGGATCCCATTTCAGTTTGCGCCCGAGGCGCATGGCGAGGCTTCCGAGGTGGCAGACGGTGGAGGAACGATGGCCGACCTCGACGTCGCAGATGGGCAGCTTGCGGGTCTTGATGCAGTCAAACCAGTTGTCCATGTGATCCTTGCTCGCATAGAGCCGCAGGGCGTCGGCGGGCAGCGGGTCGGTGAGCAGTTCCTCGTGGCTGGCTTCGAGCACGCCGCGGTTCACGTGGATCCAGCCCTTCTCCCCCTCGAAGGTGGTGCCGGTCTTGCGGTCGGGTCCCTGGCTGCACTGAAGTTTCACGCCATCGGCGTAGGTGTAGGTGATCTCGCTTTCGATCGGGACTTCGAAGCGTTTGCGATCGTCGAACTTCGCCGTGGCCTCGATCTCCACCGGGCCGCTGTTGTCCATGCCGAGACCCCACTGGGCGATGTCCAGGTGGTGCGCGCCCCAGTTGGTCATCTGGCCCCCCGAGTAGTCCCAGTAGAACCGGAAGTTGTAGTGGACGCGGTTTTTGTTGTAGGCGCGCCAGGGAGCGGGGCCGAGCCAGAGGTCGTAGTTCAACTCCGACGGCGGTTCGCCGTCGGGCACGGGTTCGGTGTTGAAATTGACGTAGGTAAGTCCGACGCGGACCGATTTGAGTTTTCCGAGCCGGCCGTTGCGGACCAGTTCGCAGCCGGTGCGGAACTTGGTGTCGGAACGCTGCTGGCTGCCGGTTTGGACGATGCGTTTGGTGGCGCGCGCGACCTGGGTCATGACGCGTCCCTCGTGGATGACGAGGGTGAGTGGTTTCTCGCAATAGACATCCTTGTCCGCCTGGCAGGCGAGCGTGGTGACCAGGGCATGCCAATGATCGGGTGTGCCGCAGATGACGGCGTCGATTTCGCGGCTTTCGAGGAGCTTCCTGAAATCGGCGTACTGCGCCGGTTTGCGGCCGGTCTTCTTTTCCACTTCGGCGGCGGCCACGGCCAGATGTTTGGAATCGACGTCGCACACGGCCACGACGTTGCCGATCGCCGAGCGCATCAGGTCGCTGCCGCGGCCTCCGGTGCCGATGACGCCCACCCGGACTCCGGCGCGGATGCCGTTTCCGATTTCGGCGGCGCGGCTGCGCAGGTGCGGGAACGCGAGGGCCGTGGCGGCGACGACTCCGGAGCGACGAAGAAACGTGCGACGGTTGGTGGGGTGGGCTGGGAATGGCATGGGATTCGGAAAGGCGGGGTTAAGGCTTGGTGGGAAGAGGGTGGGTCGGGGACGCAGCGATCGGGTTGGAGCGGGTGGGCGCGGCGGTTGGCGTGGGTTGAAGAAAAGGACGTGCCGGGGCTCGGACTCCGGGGGAATTCAAGGGGATGGAGGCAAGAGCGGCGCGGTTCGTGGTTGTGTTCGCCGGGGCTGACGGGGGTTTGCCGAGTACATAGGGCCTGGCTTGGACGGGGGCCTGTCCGGATTTGTTCGAAAGCAGGGGGCCCGAAGCGGCGGGTCGGGTCAGGCCGGCGGACGAGGGGCCTGGCAAGGTGGGGTCCGAAGCAGCCGGGCCTCTGGGGTTTGTGCCATTGATGTTGATCCCGGCGGCGTCGAAGAACTGCCGGGCAGGCGCCTGGAATTCCTGGGTGGGGGTGCGCCGGGTGACTCCCCGGATGCCCTGCCCGTGAGCGGAAACGGCCACGATCGTGGCGAGCAGCACCAGGGCAGGGCGGATCATGGACCTTGTGGTACGCGGGAGAGGGGTTTCGGGCAAGCCTCAGCCTCGTTGCGGCCGGAAGAAGGGGAAAACCACCTCGGCGACCGTGACTACCAGGAAGACGGTGCTCACGAGCGCGTTCATGCGGAAGAACGCGAGATTCACCCAGTCCAGGCTGCGCTTTCGGGCGATCAGATGTTCGAGCAACAGGCAGAGGGCGATGACCCCGAGCCCGGCCCAGTAGGCGAGTCGGAACCGGCAGGCCAGACCAAAGCCCGCCAACAGCAGGATCATGATCAGGTGAGCCAGGAACGCGGCCACCAGGGCGTTGCGTTGGCCCCAGCGGACCACCAGCGAACCCAATCGTTGCTTGCGGTCGAATTCGAAGTCCTGCAGGGCGTAGATGAGGTCGAAGCCAATCAGCCAAAAAACCACCGCCAGGGCGAGCAGGGTCATTTGCAGACCTTCCATCCAGGTCACCGAGGTGCCCCGCACGGCCAGCCAGGCACCCACCGGGGCCAGGGCCAGCGCGACACCGAGGAACACGTGCGTGAAGTCGGTGAATCGCTTCGTCAGGGAGTAAAAGCAGATCACCCCCAGGGCCACCGGAGACAATCCGAAGCACACCGGGTTGATCCCCCAGGCCACGGCCACGAAACCCGCCCCGCTGAGAACGCAGAGGGTGATGGCGCTGCTCAAGGAAATGGCTCCTGCCGGGAGGTGCCGGCCTGCCGTCCGTGGATTCAGGGCATCGAACTTGCGGTCCACGATCCGGTTGAACGCCATGGCGCAGGTCCGGGCGCAGACCATGGCGGCGAGGATGAGGAAGAACAGCCGCCAGCCGGGCCAGCCTGCCGTCTGCCGCGCGGCCACGGCCGTGGCGGCCAGGGCGAACGGAAGCGCGAAGATCGTGTGGCTGAACTTCACGAACTCGGCCCATTGGCGAACGGTTCGAACCGGGCTCGACCCGATCGCGCCCGCGCCGGCTATCCGGGGGGCGGGCGGGGGAGTTGGGGCGGGGTTGGGCGATGGCGGATTCGGCATCGTTGTCGTGGAACCACGCTGCCCGCGCATGCCGGCGGGCTCAATCCCGAAGGCGGCCTGCATCAGGACGGCCGGTTCCTTGCGGGATCGGTCCGATTCCTGACGGGGGACAGGTTCCGGTCGTCCTTTTTTGGAGGATGGCAGGATCCGGTGGCGGGCTCTTTAATTCCGCTCATGACGCAGCCCGAGGCCTTAAGGACGGATCAGCCGCTCAAGTGGTCTTCGGGCCGCGGCACCGAGGTATGGGCTCTGCTGGTTGCGTGCGTCGCCGGCGATCTTGGGGCGGTGCAACGGCTGATGGCGAAGGACCCCTCGTTGGCCCGCTGCCAGCACGCCTATCGCAAGCCGCTCTACTTCGCCGTGCGCGAGAACCGGCTGGAAGTTGCGTCCTACCTGCTTGGCCTCGATCCCGATCCCATCGGCCTCGCGGTCAACGACAGCCTTCAGCAGATCGCCCGGGATCGGGGATACCTGGAGATGGAGCGTCTGTTGGAGACACAACTGGCGCAGCGACACGGGATTTCCAATCGCGGCGAGCCGGTTGCCGCTGCCATCCGGGAACGGAACCTCCCGAAGACGCGTGCCCTGCTCGAGGCTTCGCCCGATCTGCTCAACGCCGGCGATTTGCGGTCCAACCAACCCATCCACTGGGCGGTGATGACGCGGCAGCTGGATTTCATCGAGGACTTGCTGGGCCGCGGCGCGGACATCAATGCCCGGCGATGCGATGGAGGGCGGCCGATTCATCTGACCAACGGCGACTACCACTTCCGCGGGCGGCGCGATGTGCCGAAGGACTGGCCGACCAAGCCGGAGGACGTCTTCCGGCACCTGGTGAGCCGGAACGCCGTCGTCGATCTCGGAATGGCCTGTGCCACCGGCGATCTCGATCGGGTTCGTGAATTGCTCGCGCAGGATCCGTCCTCGGTGAACCGGGTTTCCGACTATGCCGGGTACTACCTTGGCAGCGGTGCGCCCCTGAAGAACGCCGCTGCGCCCGGGCATCTCGAGATTGTCCGGCTTCTGCTGGAACGCGGGGCGGATCCCAATCTGCCGGAGGAAGGCATCGCGCCGGACGGACACGCGCTTTACTCGGCGGCGGCGAACGGTCATCACGAAATCGTGAAGCTCCTGTTGGATGCTGGGGCGCATCCGAATGCCCCGGTCGAGAGTTCGGCCGACACCCTGAGCCGGGTCCTCATGAACGGCGACACGAAGCTGGTCGAATGGCTTTGTGCGCGTGGCGCTTCGCGGCCGGTTCATCTGATGGCCTATTACAACGACCTCCAGACCGCCGCCGCCGTTTTCGCGGCTGACCCGGCGCTTGCGGATGATCCCGAAGCCCTCGCCAATGCCGCGGGCGAGGGGCACGAGTTCTTCGTGCGACTGATGTTGAGGTACCATCCGGACCTGCCCAGCCGGGTCTCGTTCCCGGCCTGGTCCATGGGCGCGAAGACCCGCGAGTTGAACGAGCTGCTTTTCCAGCACGGCATGAATCCCAGCGCCCCGGACTGGCTGGGCGTCACTCCGCTGCACGAATTCGCCCGGAAGGGGGACGTGGAGAAGGCCGCGCAGTTCCTCGATCACGGCGCCGATCTGCAGGCCCGGGACGAGGACCTCGGTTCGACGCCGCTTGGTTGGGCGGCGAAGTACGGCCAGGAATCGATGGTGGAGCTTCTCCTGGAGCGCGGCGCGAAACCGAACCTGCCCGACGATCCTGCCTGGGCCACGCCGCTGGCCTGGGCGACAAGGCGCGGACACTTGAGGATTGTGGAACTGCTGGGGAAGGCCGGTGCGAAGTAGGGCGGGGCCTCGAACACCCACCTCACCTGCCCTTTTTCTCGACCAGTTTCGGCCAGTTGGCTTCGGCCTTCTTCAGGTTGCCTTCAGCGTCCTTGTTGAAGTCGTCGCGGACGCCCTGGCTGTACTGGAGGAGCAGCTGGCCGTCGATGATCTGGAAGGCTTCGACGTCAATTTCGATCAGCCGCCCTTTGGAAACGCCGTAGGCGCAATAGCCGCCGAAGCGGGGTTCGTATTTCTCGGGTTTGGCATCAAAGGCGGCCTTGGACTTCGCGGAGTGGAACCAGTAGGTGGCGCTGTGGGCCGTGCTTTTGAATTCGGGCTTTCCCTTCAGCGGCGCCTTGACGGTGAAGAAGGCGACCGGGTCGTAGCCCTGGAGGGCCACGCCCTGCTTGTCTAGGTTGAGCAGCGATTTGTCGGCGCCCAACGCGGTGGTGGCGGCGACGAACCAGAGGACCGCCGAGGCGAGCAGGTGTTGTTTCATCGGCAACTGAGTCGGCCGGTGCGCGAACACCTTACAGGCGCATTTCGAACGGCGGTTGCGGGGCGCCGCCAGGCCAACGACCGGCCGGCGACATTGCAATGCGGAACGGACCTGTAAGGATCCGATTGCGGCGGCGACCCATTCCCGTGCCGGTTGAGGTGATTGAATGCCGCTGCCCGGATTCCGATGGAAACCAACAGCCCGGGGCCAAAGTCGCGCCTAAGCACTCTGCGATCGGTTTTGCTGCCGAACTGTCGCGAGATGAGCCTGCTTGCGTCGCGTCGACTCGACCATTCCTTGACGTTCTGGCAACGGCTGGGGGCTGCGATGCATCTGCTGTTTTGCCGCTTGTGCCGGCGGTACCGGAAGCATTTGGACTGGCTACGTGCCGTATCGCGACATCCCAGGGCTAGTTTCCTGCCGGGACCGGGTTTGGCCGAGGCCAGCCGAATCCGACTCAAGCAGATCCTCAAGGCGGAGCGACTTGCGACGAAGGCGGACGCCAGGACCGGGTTCGGGACCGGCTCCCTCCCGGAGGCACCTTGAACCGGCCATGATCCCATCCCCAGGTACTCCTCCAACTCCGGCCGGTCATGGTTCCCGACCCGTGGGTGTTTCGGCGGACGAGGTGCGGAATCTCGACCCCGAGCGGTGGGTCGACGAGCACGGCGACTACCTGTTCCACTATGCGCTGTCCCGGGTTCGCGAACCGGCCCGGGCGGAGGATTTTGTTCAGGAGGCGTTGCTGGGCGCGTTGCGGAGCGCGGATCGGTATCAGGGACGCGCCTCCGAGCGCACCTGGTTAACGGGCATTCTCAAGAACAAGTTGCTCGATCACTTCCGGAAGGCGGGGCGGGAAACGAACTTCACGGATCTCGACTTTTATGCGGAGGAGGAGGGCCGGGCCTTTGAGAACCAGGAGTATCCCGACCATTGGAACAGCGCGAGTGCCCCAAGCCAATGGGAGCAGGCTGGGGACGCCCTCGATCGCGAACAGTTCTGGCGCGTCTTTCATGAATGCTCGGGCAAGCTTCCCGGACGGATCGCGCGTGTCTTCCTCCTTCGAGAGGTTGATGGAATCAGCGGGGAGGAGATTTGTTCGAGTCTCAACATCACGCCGAACAATCTCTGGGTCATGCTGCACCGGGCACGGCTCGCGCTCCGGGCCTGTCTTCAGTTGAACTGGTTTGATGCCAATCGCGGTCCGGACGACAAGCCATGAGAGCGCTCAAGAAGTGGCTCCGGTGGCGTTTCGTGCTGCTGCTCGCCGCGCTCACCCCGCCGTGTCGTCGGATCACCCGGATGGCCTCGCAGGGTTATGAACAACCCCTCGGCATGGGGATGCGGGTGCGCCTGCGGCTGCACCTGCTGATCTGCACCGCCTGCGAACGGTACGTCAGGCAGTTGGAGGTGCTCCATCGGGCGGCCCGTTGTTCGGGCGAAAAACCGGCGGATCTTCATTCGAGTGCGCGCCTGAGCCCCGAGGCCAGGGACCGTCTCAAGGCCCGGCTGATTCGGATCGATCCCTCCTGATCCGGCTGCCGCGGGCGCCCGGTGAGGCCGTCCCGCTTTGTCCTTCCTCGATGGCTTGTAAGGAATCGCCCTCCTCGGCGACGGAGTTGCGGTTGGTGTTCTCGGTTCGTCCCCGTTCGCTCTGCGAGCCTGGGGGTTCATCCGCTGGCACCCAACGAAATCGGCCAACCCTTTTCAACCATCCACGTGGGTGGTCCAGGGGTGCCAAGTCCGACAAGCCCTGAATCCCATGAAGTCCCGAAGCTCCCCGCATCCGCTCTCCTGGTTTCTCCAGATCGTTGCCGCGCTGATTCTCGCCCAGACCTTGTTTTTCAAATTCAGCGGCGCCGAGGAGTCCAAGTTCATATTCAGGACCCTGGGCGTGGAGCCCTGGGGACGATGGGCGACCGGAGTCCTTGAACTGGTGGCGGTGGTGCTGCTGGTCCTGCCCGGGTGGGCGGTGTTTGGCGCGCTCCTTTCGGTGGGCCTCATGGCGGGCGCGATTTTCAGCCATCTGACCAAGTTGGGGATCGCGGTTCAGGGGGATGGTGGACTGCTGTTTGGTCTGGCCGTGGTGGTCCTTTTGTCGGGGGCAGGTGTGGTCTGGCTGCGTCGGTTCGAGCTTCCCTATGTCGGTGCGCTGTTGCGAGGCGGTGCGGGGTCTGAATCCGAGGAAGGAAGTCGAGGTTTGTGAACGGCCGATGGGTTCAGGGACCGGTGTGAAATCCGGTGTAAGGAACCCGCGCCCCATCCGACGCAGTCCCGTGCCGAGTGCCTCCTCAACTTCGAATGGACCTGTGGACCCTCCTCTTCCAACCCGTAAAACGGTCGCGCCTCGCGATGAGTTTTCGGACAGTTCGCGTGGAGACCGCGACTCGTGTCTTCGCCAGGCGGTGCAGGCAGCGGTGGAGATTCTGGAACAGGGCGAAGCCCTTCTTTTGCGGGTGTCGCCAGACGTTTACACGCGCAAGGTCGGCGAAGTGTTCGAAGCGTCGATCGGATGCCACTATCGGCATTGCCTGGAGCATTTCGTCAGCCTTCTGAACGGCTGGGAAGCGGGTTTCGTGGATTACGACCGGAGGGAGCGGGATCCTCGGATCGAGGGACAGCCAGCATTTGCCCTCCAGGCCACCCGGCGGATCCGGGAGGCGTTGGAGGCTCTGGGGGTGGAGGCCCTGGATCGGGAGGTGTCGACGCGATGTGGCGTGAGTTACCTCGAGGTCGAGCCGCTGGTGACGCGATCCAGTGTCGGGCGTGAGCTCGTTTATGGGGTCGCCCACGCCATCCATCATTACGCACTCATTTCGGTGATCGCACGTTTGCTGAAGGCGGAATTGCCGCCTGACTTCGGGGTGGCTCCGGCGACGGTTATCCATCGGAAGGCGCAGCACTC
>CAYZAE010000033.1:18926-47542 GCA_964476125.1 uncultured Verrucomicrobiota bacterium
CCCGTCTCCTGAATCGAACCGCGTTCGCCCGGGTTCGATTGGCGTGCGAACGTCTGTTGCGATGGGAGTTCTGGCCGTCCTGGCTCTTCTATCTGCCGGTCGGACTGAATTACCTGAGGCTGGGGGTGAAATATCGCGGCCTCTCGCTGCCCAGCGCGGCCAATCCCGGGATGGCCCATGGCGGACTGATCGGGGAATCCAAGTTCGAGACCTTGCGGGAGCTTCACCGCACAAGCCCGGAATTCACTGCGGAGGCCTGGCTGCTCCCGGTGGGCGATGTCGACCGTCGTTTCGCGATGCTGACGACGATCTGTGACCGTGAGCGGGTCGGGTTCCCCTTGGTTTTGAAGCCCGATCTGGGCCAGCGCGGAATGGGTGTGAAACTGGTCCGGGATCTTGCCGGGGCGAGGGACTACCTGGAGCAGACCGCCGCTGCGGTGGTGATGCAGCGATTCGTCCACGGGCCGCATGAGGTGGGCCTCTTCTACTACCGGTTTCCGGCGGAAACCCGCGGACGCCTCTTCGCGGTCACGGAGAAGATCTTTCCGTCGATCACCGGCGACGGGGTGCGATCGGTCGAAGAATTGATCCGGGCTGACGAGCGGGCCCGATTTGTCGTGGATCGGTACCTCACGCGGTTCGAGGGGCGGCGTGGCGAGATTCTTTCCGAGGGCGAGAGCCTGCGGTTGGTCGAGGCCGGGAATCATGCCCAGGGATGCATTTTTCGGGATGGAGCGCGTTTCATCACTCCCGAGTTGGAGTCCCGGGTGGATGAGATTTCGCGGCGGCTTCCGGGGTTTTTCATTGGCCGGTATGATGTCCGGTTTGAATCGGAGGAGGACTTGCGCTCAGGGCGAGCCTTTCGGATTTTGGAACTGAACGGTGCTTCCGCGGAGGCGACCAGCCTCTACGATGCGCGAAATTCCCTGTTCTCGGCTTATCGGATTCTGGCGAAGCAATGGGAGTTGGTGTTCGCCATTGGCGCCGCGAATCGAGCGAACGGGGTAGCTCCCGTGCCCGTGTGGAAGCTGCTGCGCTGCTGGCGGGAGGCGAACCGGTTGTTCGCCAGTTATCCTCCGGCGGATTGAAGAGGCGTCGTTGGCTCCATTCGCAATCTCATGTGCACCGTCACCTTCTGGCCGCGGGACCAGGGATTCCTTGTGGGCATGAATCGGGACGAGAAGATCTCCCGTGCGGCCGGTCTGCCGCCATTCCTGTCCCACGTCCGCGCCCGAAAAGTGATCCACCCGCGCGAGCCCGGGGGCGGAACATGGATTGTTGCCAATGATCGCGGCGTCGGATTTGCCCTGGTCAATTGGTATGAGGTGGCGGCCGGGCCAACGAATCCTTCGATTTCACGGGGCGACGTGGTGCTGGAGATGCGTGATTGCCCGGAGCCGAAGGAGGCCTCCTCCCGTATAGGGCGGTTGAATCTCGCCGGTGTGAACCCGTTTCGGCTGATTGGATTCTTTCCTTCGGAGGCTCTTCTTTGGGAATGGCGTTGGGATCTTCGGCGGCTGGTTGGGGAACAGTTTTCATGGGCGCCGCGGCAATGGATTTCGTCCGGGCATGACGAACCGGGAGCTCAGCGGACACGAGGGGCAGTCTTTGAGAGGTTACGAACGGCGGCCGATGCCGGCAGTGTGGGCTGGTTGCGTCGGGTGCACGCCTCGCATGACCCGGAACCGGGTGCGTATTCGACCTGCATGCACCGCGCGGATGCCGCCACCGTCAGTTATACCGAGGTGTCCGTTTCCGGCACGGAAGTGGCGGTTGGCTACCATGCGGGGTCGCCTTGCCTGCGGTGCGCGGACGAAATCAGCGGTGTTCGCGTGGAGCGTCTCGGGGTGAGTGGGGATGGCTCAGCGGCTGCTCTTGCGGGTTCCGAAACAGATCCGACCGCCCCGGAGGCTGACGGCAGCTTGTAAGGTTGCGGTCGGTTGGGAGACTGAAGGGTATGCGAAACGATCCTGAATCCCGGTTCCCCGGTTCCCCAAGCGCGGTTCAAGACGTGAATCACCGCCGCAAGGTTGCGTTCAGGGGCATGGCGATCAGTCTGGGCCTGATCTTGACGGTCGCGGTTACGGCGCTTCAGTGGCGGGGGCGCGGAACAGCCAGGCCCAATCCAATTCACGAAGAGAGAGCGATGAGCGAATTCCAAAAGCCGGAGCGGGAGCAATTGCGCAAGACCCTCACCCCGGAGCAGTTTGCCGTGACGCAACAGTGCGGCACCGAGCCGCCGTTCCGGAATGCCTACTGGGACAATCACAAGCCCGGCATCTACGTGGACGTTGTTTCGGGTGAGCCCCTTTTCAGTTCCCTGGACAAGTTTGATTCCGGCACCGGTTGGCCGAGTTTCAGTCGGCCGTTGGACACTTCCGGGGTGGTCGAGAAGGTGGACAACGAGCACGGCATGGTGCGCACCGAGGTGCGTTCGAAGACGGCGGATTCGCACCTTGGCCATGTCTTCGACGATGGTCCTGCCGAGACCGGGATGCGGTACTGCATCAATTCAGCGTCCCTGAAGTTCATTCCGGTCGAGGACATGGATCGTCAGGGGTACGGCAAGCTGCTTGAGCCCTTTGTGAAGGCCGGTCTGGCGAAGCGTGCCGCGCAGGAGACCGCGGTTCTGGCGGGGGGATGCTTCTGGGGGATGGAGGAGATCATTCGCCAGATCCCTGGCGTCCTCCGCACCAGCGTCGGGTACACCGGAGGAAGCACGAAGGACCCCGTTTACGAGCAGATCTGTTCCGGGCGCACCGGGCATGCGGAGGCGGTGGAAATCGTGTTCGATCCGAGCCGCCTCACGTTTGAGGCACTGCTCGATTACTTTTTCCGGATGCACGATCCCACGACCCTCAACCAGCAGCACAACGACGTGGGCACGCAGTACCGCTCGGCGATCTTTTATCAGAACGAAGCGCAACGCGCTGCCGCGGAGCAGGTGAAATCCAAGTGGAACAAATCCGGGAAGTTCAAACGCCCGGTGGTGACCGAAATCACGGCGGCGGGGAAATTTTACCCGGCGGAGACCTATCACCAGAAATATCTGGTGAAGAATCCCGGCGGCTACACCTGCCACGTGCTGAGGGATTGAGCGTTCTTGTCCGCCGCGAGCTGGGATTGAGCAAGAACCTCGACCGGCATTGATTCCAGGGATCGCAAGGCGGTAATCCGAGCGCGAATGGCCACGGGGGAGAAGACCAGCACATCGATAGGGTGCCAAAGCACAACCCAGCCGATGATTTCGAAGCCGTATTCCAGAGTCTTCCGGATCAGCGGGCTCAAGGCCCGGGTCATTTCGCTGGCGAAGATCGAGGACATGGCGAGGCAGAACGCGAGGGTGATAAGGGCAAATCCGGCCACCCTCCATCCGTAACGTTGGGTGATGCGCAGTTCGCGATGTTCACGCTCCAACCGCCAATACACGTGTTGGCGCAGAAGGCGACGGGCTTCCTCTGCGGGGAAATCGATGGCCTTTTCCCGCGGCAGCACGAGGGTGAGCTTTCGATCCCCTGAATTCCTTCCGTTCAGTTGCAGGAGGCCCAGCAGGTAGTCTACGCCAGAAATGCCCAGGCCTTCGAGCGGACCTGGAAATGCGGGGTTTATGCTCGGGGCATTGAAAAGATGGACCGGATCGGCGAGGGGCAGAATCAGGTTGTTGTCCGATGTGGATTGGTTCACGGCTTTGTCAGATCAGAGGGTAGGCCTTTTCGGACGCCCCAATCCAGCGTCGGGCTCCCAGGGGAAAGCACGAAGGAACTATTTGCAAACAGCTGACACCTGAGTGGGAGGGATCCGGGCTAGGTCGCCTTGGGGGAGTTGGGCAGCGCGAAGCACTGATCCATGGGGATATGCACCTCGGTCTGTTCCCCGATGCCGCGGGGGCGCGGCGGATTCTGTTCGAGCGCCTTGATCCGGGTGCCGTCGGAGAGTCGAAGCTGATGCTGCTCGGTTTCCCCCAGATAAGTGGATTGCTCCACTTCGACTTGGAAGCCGTTGCGATCCGCAGGGCCGAAGCGGACGGCTTCCGGCCGGAATCCCACCTCCACCTGATCGGTGGGGAGGTTCCCGGAGGAATGCTGTACCTCCAACATGCCCACGGCGGTTTCGATGCGCAGGCATTCGGCGCTTCGGTCGACGATACAGCCCGGGATCCAGTTGGCTTCGCCGATGAAGTCGGCGACGAATCGGTTGGCCGGCTGGCGGTAAACTTCGCGCGGTGATCCGATCTGTTCGATCCGACCGTCCCGCAGCACTGCCATGCGGTCGGCCATGGAGAGCGCCTCCTTCTGGTCGTGGGTGACGTAAAGGGTCGTGATCCGGGTCTGGTCATGGATGCGGCGGATCTCGTCACGCATCTCAAGTCGGAGTCGGGCGTCGAGGTTCGACAGGGGTTCGTCGAGCAGGAGGACGTCGGGTCGGATCACCAGGGCCCGGGCCAGGGCGACGCGCTGCTGCTGTCCGCCGGAGAGTTGGTTCGGGGAGCGGTCGGCGAAGGCTTCCATGCGGACGATGGCCAGTCCCTCGCGGATGCGGTCGCGCTTTTCGGGTTCGCGGAGTCCACGCACTTCGAGACCGTAGCCGACGTTTTCGGCGACGGTAAGGTGGGGCCAGAGGGCGTAGTTCTGAAAGACCAGGCCGGTGTTGCGGTGATGCGGGGGGACGCCGTCCATGCGCCGGTCGCCAAATCGGACCTCCCCTTGATCCGCTTCATAAAATCCGGCGATCAGCCGGAGGAGGGTCGTCTTGCCGCAGCCGGAGGGGCCGAGCAGGAAGAAGAATTCGCGCTCGGCAACCTCCAGGGAGACGTCCCGGAGAACGGCGGTGGGGCCGAAGCGCTTGGTCAGGTTGCGGAGGGTGACGCGCATGGGGGGGAGTGGGGAGTGGGGAGTCGGGAGTCGGGAGAGGGGAGCGTCTGGGGGCTGGCGTCTGGCGTCTGGGGTCTGGGGTTGGGGATCGGAGATCGGAGATCGGAGTTCGGAGTTCGGGGGATGGAGTCGGGGATTAGGGGGATTGGAGGTTGCGGAATTTTTGCTGGGCCCAGATCTGCCATTCGGTTCGGCGGGCGTTTCGGAAACGTGGGTCCTTCCAGGCGTCGCCGCCAAGGGCGAGGGCTTCGGATTCGGTGATCGGGACGGCGCCGAATTGCTGGAGCTGGGAAGGCGTCGGGGTCTGCCGGGTGAGCTGGATCCAGGCTTTTTTCAAGTCGTCGTGGACATCGACGAGGATCGAGCCGGCGAGGATGGAAACCACGGCGCGCCGCCGCTGGGCGAGTCGTGCGTCGTAGCGGAAGCCGGTGGTGAGGTCGAAGGGGGAGAATTCGATGTTCGAGACGTCGCGATAGCGTTGGTAGAGGGCGGGCCGGACCGGCATGCGTTCGATGGAATGGCGTTGGGGGCCCTGGGGGTGACCCTTGGGAAGCATCCAAAGGGCCTGGCCGTCGTCGGAGAGGACGAACTCAAGGAACCGGAGGGCGATGGCGCGGTTCGGGGCGCCGCGGAGGAGGGCGATGCCATCGGGGCTGATGGCGGCGAAGTCCTTGGGGAGAATGAAGGTGAGGTTGGTCCGGCCGGCGGCGGCGACCTGGGTGAAGGCGAAGAAATCGATGCAGAGCGCGTAGGCGGTTTCGCCGAGCGCGGTGTCCTTGGCGGTGGTGGAGGAGAGACGGTCGAAGCGACGGGTGTTTCCGGCGAGCTGGGTGAGCAGACGCCAGCCGTCCTGCCAGCCGCGGGCCTGGAGGAACGACTCGAACATGACCAGCATGGTGCCGCTTCCGCGGGGGTCGCCGGCGCCGACCCAGCCGCGGAGTTCGGGTCGGGTCAGGTCCTCCCAACGTTCCACCCGGGGCAGGTGGGCGAGCCGCTGGACGCGGAGGTTGGCCAGGATGCCGAAGCTGGAGACCGCGGCACCGTACCAGGAATCATCCGGGGCCCGCAGTTCGATGCCGCCGGCTTCGCGGGGAAGTCCGGCGAGGGTTTCGGGGGAAAGCGCCTGGGGTTCGGCCCATTTTTTGGACGCGAGCTCGTAGTAGGGTTCCTGGCCTCCGCCGAAGAACAGGTCGATCCCGATGCCGTCCGGTTTGCGGGCGTATTCGGATTGCACGAACCGCATGGATTCGGAGGAGCCGCCGACGAGTCGCCAGTCGATTTCGGGCGCGGTGCCGAAGCGCTGTTGGTGCCAGCGCCGGAAGCCCTGGTCGAACTCCTGACGGATCGATTCCGGGTGGGGGGAGAGGATGATGAGGCGGTCGGCGGCGGGGGCAGGGGAGGGCAGGACGAACCAGAGCCAAAGCAGGGCGAGCACCCGTCCGGGCAGTCGACGACTGCGGATCGTTGGGGGAGGGGTGCGGGGCATGGCGGCGGGGGGCTTGGATCCTGCAAGTTGCCCGGAAGAGGCTGCCATGAAGGGGGAGGAAGTCGAGTGAGGGAGCCGATTCAGGCGTCGCGCCGCGACGCACGGAAAACTCGCACGGGGTCCAGGGGCTGAATCCCCTGGCTATCCTCCTTTGGTCGCTCCGCGACCCCCGCGCGACTCGTCAAAGGCGAAAATTCAGGAGCGGCGGCGAGACGGCGGCGGACACCCTGCGCGCGCGAGAGGTTCTGATGCGGTTCAGCATGGGAACTCATGGGTTCCGGCGCTTGCGTGGGGTGATGGGCATGAGGCATGCTGATCGCTCAACGACGCATCCCGAACTCTGCTTATGAACCCTCCCATTCGAGTCGCAGTCACCGGCGCTGCCGGTCAGATCGGATATTCCCTGCTCTTCCGGATCGCCTCCGGGTCGATGTTTGGTCCGAACCAACCGGTGATCCTGCATCTCATCGAGATCGAGCCGGCGCTGCCGGCGTTGCAGGGTGTGGTGATGGAGTTGGATGACTGTGCGTTTCCGCTGTTGAAGGGCGTGGTGCCGACGGCGGATTTGAACGAGGGCTTCAAGGGGGTGAACTGGGCGCTGCTGGTGGGGTCGGTGCCGCGCAAGCAGGGCATGGAGCGCAAGGATCTGCTGGGCATCAACGGGAAGATTTTCATCGGCCAGGGCCAGGCGTTGCAGCGCAATGCGGCGGCGGACGTGCGGGTGCTGGTGGTGGGCAATCCGTGCAACACCAACTGCCTGATCGCGATGAACAACGCGCGTGGCATTCCGGCGGACCGCTGGCTGGCGATGACGCGGTTGGACGAGAACCGTGCGAAGAGCCAGCTGGCGAAGAAGGCCAGCGTGGACATCACGGCGGTGACGAACCTGGCGGTCTGGGGCAATCACAGTGCGACGATGTACCCCGACTTCTACAATGGCCGGATCCACGGCAAGCCGGTGACGGACGTGATCGGCCATCACGAATGGCTGCACGGCGAGTTCATTTCGACGGTCCAGCAGCGTGGCGCGGCGATCATCAAGGCCCGTGGGCTTTCCTCGGCGGCGAGTGCGGCGAATGCGGTGGTGGACACTGTCCGGTCCGTGGTGACTCCGACGCCCGCGGGTGACTGGACCAGCATCTGCGTGTGTTCCGACGGCAGCTATGGACTGGAGAAGAACCTGATCTGCTCGTACCCGATCCGCAGTGACGGGAAGAAGCTGGAGATCGTGCAGGGCCTGCCGGTGAACGACTTCTCGAAGGGCCGGATTGCGGCCACCGTGAACGAGTTGAAGGAAGAGCGGGAGATGGTGAAGGAACTCATTCCCGCCTGATTCGGGTTGTGGAATGGGGCTCAGCCCCGGAGACCCCAGCGGACGATTTCGCCGAGTTTCGGCATCCTGCCCTGGAGCAGGATGCCGACTCGGAAGATGCGTCCGGCGAGCCAAAGGGTGAGAGCGGTCCAGACGAGCACACCGGCGAGCGCGACCCAGGGTTGCCAGGCCGGGACGCCCGCGGGTGAGCCGAGGCGCAGCATCATCACCAGCGGGGTGAACGGTGGGATGAAGGAGAACACCGTGGCGAACAGACTGCCGGGTTCCTTGAGCACGGGCATCATGAGGATCACCGGAAGCATGACCGGGAGCATCACGGGCAGTTGAAGGTGCTGGGCGTCCTTGGTGTCGCTGCAGGCGGAACCAAGGGCGATGGCGAGGGAGCCGTACATGAGCACGGCCGTGATGCCGAAAGCCAGGAACCAGGGGATGAGTCGGAACGGGAACGGGACGGCGTTGGCCAGGGAGCCGAGGGTGACGATGCCGGTTCCCAGGTAGAACGTCATGGCGGTCAGGGTGACGCCGACGCCTCCCAGCAGTTTGCCGGTCATGATCTCCCACGGACTCGCGCAGCCGAGCAGCACTTCCGCGATTCGTTGGGCTTTTTCCTCCACCACACTCTGGAGCAGCGGCATCGAGCCCATCATGACCAGCATCATCAGAATCATGACGCTGACGAACGGGATGGCGAGGCTCGCCAGGGGATTCTCCTTTCGGGCGGCTTGGACGGTTCCGGTTTCGCGGTCGCGGCTGGGAAGGGTCAGACCCTCGATGGGGATGGAGCCGGTCAGGGCGGCGACCCGGGCGGGGTCGAGTCCGGCGTCGGCCAGCCGGCGACGGCGGAGTTCCTGGTTCACTGTCCGGTCGAACCATCCCCGCATGTCGTCGAGAACCGAGCTTCTGGCGTAGTAACGGATTCGGGCGTCCGGTGCCTCGTCGTAGGGACGGAGGACATCCGTGTCGATTTCGGCGAAGGCATGCAGCGTGCCGGCCCGGATGCGGTCGGCGAGTTCGAGTCGCTGGGCCTCGGGGTTGTTGGTGCTGGGCAGGGCGAATTCGAGGTGGAAGACGGGGACGCGGCGGGCCGTGGAGTTTGTGCCTTCGTTGCGCTTGCGCGCGGCCGATTCGAGCACGGATTGGATGGACCCGGTGTGATCGAGGATCACCAGGCGTCGGTCGGGGCTGTCGACACGATTCATCACGGGAATGGCGATGAGCCCGGCGCCCATGAGGAGGGGGGCGAGAATCAGGCCGATGAGGAAGCCCTTGGTGAAGACCGCCGCGATGTAGTCGCGTTGGGCGATGCGCAGGATGCGTCGGAGGGAGGAGGTCACGGGGTTCCTAGTCGGCGCCGCCGAGGGAGGGGGACAGTTGGGGCGGGGCGGCGGCGGCGGCGGCGGGGCCGGCGATGCGCAGGAAGATGTCGTGGAGCGAAGGCTGGGTGATCTCGAAGCTCTCGACCGGGCCGGCGTCGACAAGCAGGCGCAGCAGAAGTTGGGGGTCCGCGCCGGGTCGGAGACGCAGTTCCCGGTGATGACCGAGATCCCGGACATTCTCGACGCCGGGCAGGGATTCGAGATGGGCGGTTTCGAGATTGGAGCGGAGCCGGATGGTGTCGGTTCCGTAGCGGGCCTGGATTTCGGCGAGGGTGCCGTCGAGGACCTTGCGTCCGCGGAAGATCATGAGCACGAAGTCGCACATCTGTTCGGCGACCTTCATGTCATGGGTGCTGAGGATGACGGTGGTTCCGCGGCGTCGCAGGTCGAGAATCGCCTGGCGGAGGGAGTCGGCGTGGACGGGGTCGAGGCCGCTAAACGGTTCGTCGAGAATGACGAGGTCGGGGCTGGCGAGCACGGCGGCGACGAACTGCACGCGCTGACTGCTGCCTTTGCTGAGGGCTTCGACGCGTTTGTCGGCGTGTTCCAGCAGGTCGAGACGTTCGAGCCAGGATTCGATTTCCGCGTCGTTGTTCCGGCCCGATTTCAATTCGCCGTAGAAGCGGAGCAGGGGGCGGACCCGCATGCGTTTGTAGAGCCCGCGTTCCTCGGGCAGGTAGCCGATGCGGGTGTTCCGGGCCTGGCGCGGTTCGGAGCCGAGCACGCGCACGGTGCCGCGGTCGGGGCGGAGAATATCGAGGATGATGCGGAGCGTGGTGGTTTTGCCGGAGCCGTTGGGTCCGATGAAACCGTAGATGGAACCGCGCGGGACGGTGAGGGAGAGGTCGTCGACGGCGGGAGTGCCGCCGAACGATTTGCAGACCGAGAGCAGTTCGACGGCGGACATGGGGGTGTGCGCCGGCGAGGGCGGCTCTATTTGGAGGTGGGCAGATGTTTCACGCCCAACTTTTCGGGATCCTCGATTTCGAAGACGAGGGTGGTGCGCGAGTCGGTCTGGGTGTTGCCGATCTCCATGTCGCGGAGTTCGTAGCGGGAGCCGACGCGGGCGAAGCTGCCGGGGGAGAATTCCTTGAGCAGTTTGTTTTGGGCGTCGTAGGCCTCGGCGCGGACGATGCCGGCGGTTTCCTCGTCGACCCAGGTGAGGACCCGTTTGTAGGAGCCGGGCATGGGCATGGGATTGACGCTTTCGAGCAGGTTGCAGGAGCGCGTGCGCCGGGTTTCCCGGCCGAGCCAGCGCTGTTCCGGCCAGTGGAGGAAAACCATGCCGAGGTCCACGAAGCTGAAGTCGGTGCCGGCGAAGGCGGCGAACAGTTCGTCGGGGCGTTGCGGTCGGACTTCGGCGACATTTCCGTCGCCGGCGGCGCGGTGGAGGATGAAGTGGGGTGGGGCCTCGGGCGGGTTGACGACGGTGAGCGTTTCGCGCCGGCCGTCGGGGAAGGAGGCGCGATAGCTGGTGTTCCAGGCGTTGGTGCCCATGTCGACGCGCACTTCGACGGGAACGGATTGGCGTCGGCCGTCGCCGGTGCGGACTTTGAGGGTACCTTTGGAGAGCGTGTTGCCTGCGGGACGCTGGGTTCGGACAATTTCGGCGAGGGCCTTGCCCTTGGTGAGCGCGTCGCGGGTGTCGGCGGCGTGGGAGGCGAAGGGCAGGGCGAGAAGCGCAAGAAGGCTGGCGAGACGGGCGAAGCGGGACGCGTGGGGGGGCGGCTGGATATTCACGGAGTGGCGGGTTTCAGGATCTGCGGCAGGGCGTCGTCCACGGATCGGACGAAGATCGTTTCAATTTGTTCAAGCGCCAGGGGAGGCAGATCGGGCAGATCCTTGCGGTTGCCCTCGGGGAGCACGACCCGGCGGATGCCGTGGCGGAGGGCGGCGAGCAGCTTTTCCTTGATGCCCCCGACGGGCAGGACCCGGCCGCGCAGGCTGATTTCGCCGGTGACAGCGGTATCGGCGCGGGTGGGTTGTCCGGAGAACAGCGAGGCCAGGGCGACGCAGAGTCCGAGACCGGCGCTGGGGCCGTCCTTGGGGGTGGCGCCGGAGGGGACGTGAATGTGGAGATCGAAGCGATCGTGGTCGGCGGCGCCGAGACCGTGCGGGCCGGCGTGCCCGCGGAGGAAGCTGAGGGCGGCCTGGGCGCTTTCCTTCATCACTTCGCCGAGGGAGCCGGTGAGAATCAATTTGCCGGAACCGGCCATGCGACTGGCTTCGATGTGGAGCAGTTCGCCGCCGACGGGAGTCCAGGCGAGTCCGAGGGCGATGCCTGGGGAGAGCGTGGAGAGGCGGCCTTCGGCGGCGAAGCGTTGGGGGCCGAGCAGTTCGGGAAGGTTGTCGGGCCGCACCTCGATGGGGCGCGGGGTGTTGGCGTTCTGGGCGAGGCGGCGGGCGGCTTTGCGGAGAATGGCGGCGAGTTCGCGGTCCAGCTGACGGACACCGGCTTCGCGGGTGTAGTCCTCGACAACTCGGCGGATGGCGGTGGGAGCGATCCGGACGTCGCGGGGGCTGAGACCGTGTTCGCGTCGTTGGCGCGGCAGAAGGTGTCGGCGGACGATTTCCAGTTTTTCCTCGAGCGTGTAGCTGGGCAGTTCGATGACCTCAAGCCGGTCGCGAAGGGCCGGGGGGATGGGATCGAGCCAGTTGGCGGTAGTGATGAACAGCACCCGCGACAGGTCGAAGGGCAGTTCGAGAAAGTGGTCGGTGAAGGACTTGTTTTGCTCGGGATCGAGCACTTCGAGCAGGGCGGAGGCGGGGTCGCCGCGGAAGTCGGTGCCGAGCTTGTCGAGTTCGTCGAGCAGGAGGACGGGGTTGCGGCTGCCGGCGCGGCGGAGTCCCTGGAGGATGCGGCCGGGCATGGCGGCGACGTAGGTCCGGCGGTGGCCGCGGATTTCGGATTCGTCGCGCACCCCGCCGAGGGCGATGCGGACGAAGGACCGGCCGAGAGCGGTGGCGAGACTGCGGCCGAGCGACGTTTTTCCGACGCCGGGGGGACCGGCGAGGCAGAGGATGGGGGCGCGGGAATCCGGTTTGAGCTTCATCACCGCGAGGAACTCCAGCAGCCGGTCCTTGACGCGGTGAAGTCCGTGATGCTCGCGGTCGAGCAGGGCGGAGGCGGCGTCGAGGTCGAGTTGGTCGGGGGTGAGCCGGTTCCAGGGCAGGTTGAGCAGCCAGTCGAGGTAATTGCGGAGCACGGTGTGTTCCGCGACGGAGGAGGGGATGCTGGCGAGTCGTTCCAGTTCGCGGCGGGCCGTGTTGCGGACCTCGTCGGGGAGGTCATCGGCTTCGATGCGGGTGCGGAGCGCGTTCCATTCGGCCTCGGCCGGGTCGTGTTCGCCGAGTTCGCGGCGGATGACGCGGAGTTGTTCGCGCAGGAAGTAGAGTCGCTGGCCCTCGGCCATCTTGGACGTGACCTCGTCCTGGATTTTGGCGCCGAGCGTGTTGAGTTCGAGTTCCCGTTCCAGCAGGGGGATGAGCCGTTTGAGACGGGCGGCGACGTCGGTGGTTTCGAGCAGTCGCTGTTTTTCGGGCAGCTGGAGGTTGAGTGTGCCGGCGACGAGATCGGCGATGCGGCCGGGGCGGGTGGCGTTGGCGGCGCCGAGTTTGGTGTGTTCGCCGATGGACGGCGCGATTTTGAGTACGGCCTGGAAACGTTGTTGGACGGTGCGGAGAAGGGCCTGGGTGCGGGGTGCGTGATCGGACTTGTCGGCGAGGGCGGTGATACGGGCGCGGAGGTAGGGCTGGCGGGCGGTGAATTTACCGAAGCGCACGCGGGCGAGCCCTTCGACGACGATCCGGGCGGTGTCGTCGGGGTGCTTGAGCATCTTGAGCACGCGGGCGACGCAGCCGATGGGGTGGAGGTCCTCGGGGGTGGGTTCGGTGGTTTCCGGGGTTTTTTGGAGGACGAGGCAGAGTAGCCGGTCGCCGGCCACGACGTCGTCGACGAGACGGACGCTGGAGCCGGCGTCAACGAGCAGGGGAGAGACGTTGCCGGGGAAGATGACGAGGTCGGAGAGCCCGAGGACGGGGAGTTCGGGGGGGAGCGAGAGTGGAGAGTCCTCGTCTTCGCCGGGAGGCGGCCCGGTGGGTTGAACCAGGCTGAAGAATTCGGTGTCGGGGCCGCCCATGGGGGTGGGGGGGAACGGTCAGCCGGGCCGCGAACGACGCCTGGGGGGCTGGCGGTCGGCTGGTGGGGATGGGGTCAGGCCACCTCGATGCGCTGGGGGCCGGCGGCGGTGTTTTGGGCCCGGGAGAACTCGACTCGGAGGAAGCCGTTCAGATAGACGGCGCGGGCGCTGGTGAGGTCGAGGCCCGGGGGGAGGTCGACGGCGGCTTCGAAGGCGCCGTACTCGATTTCCATCATCAGGAAGCGGGACCCTTCGGAGCGCGGTGAATCGCGGCGTATTCCTTTGATCCTCAGTCGGTTGGCGTCGATCGTGAGGGTCAGGTCCTCGCGCCTAATGCCGGCGAGTTCCGCCTTCACGACGACCCCGCCGTCGTGAGTGAAGACATCCATATTCGGCACCCACGCGACCCCGTTCCCTGACTGTTTCATGGGAGCCTTCGGACGCGTCGTGACGAAATGGACAGCACCGCTGATCTTCGATGAAGCCATGCCCAGTGCCCGTTAGGCTACGCCACCGGTCGAGATCACGCAAGCTGGCGGACCGGACTTGTTTTCAGGCGCCGGATTTAAAGTTCCCGGGCGGCGAGGCGGCGGGGTGTCGCGTTCCGGGTTTGAGGGGGGTGGGGGTGCAGCAACCTCCGGAGCAGCCGGAGGCTTTGCGGCGCCAGCGAAATCCCAGGGACACCGCCACGACGAGGGCGACGAGGGCGAGGGAGGCTGCCTGCTGCCAATCCATGGGGGGCATTGTAGCGCGACTGGGGTGTGGCGTCAGCTTTTGGGGGCTCCCGGGATTTGCTGATGAATCGGCGCCGGGGTCGGGCTAGGGTGAGGGGCCTTGGGCAGCGGTTCACCCAGCCCGAACGCGGTCACTCCGGTGGCTGCGATCGCCAGAGCTCCCGCGATGCAGGACCTGCAAGCGCGCGTGGAGCGGGGTGGATCATGCCCGGTGTGGGATGTTTGCGAGGCGTCGCATCCGTTTCTTGCGGCGTTGGCTCGGCGCATGTTTCCAGGGCGGGTGACGGTGTTGGTGGTGGATGGGCTGAAGGTTCAGGAAGGGGCTTTGCAGGATCTTCAGACCTGGCTTGGGGCGGCCGGGGTGGAGGGGGGACCGCTGTTCTATCCTGATTGGGAGGTGCTGCCCCACGAGTCGAAACTGCCGCATGTCGATGTCATCTCCGACCGGATGTCGACGCTTCTGACGCTGAGAGGGGCTGAACCGGGGGCGGGGGCTTTGGTGGTGACCACGGTGGCGGCGCTGATGCAGCGGACTTTTTCACCGTCGGATCTCGCGGCGCGGCTGCGGCCGTTGCGCGTGGGGGATTCGTGGGATCCGTTGGATCTGGTGGAGTGGCTGGAGGAGCAGGGGTACGAGCCGGAGGCGCAGGTCACGCAGAAGGGGACGCTTTCGTTGCGGGGTGGGATCGTGGATGTGTGGCCGCCGTCGGCGCCGTGGCCGGTTCGCCTGGAGTTTTTCGGGAACGACCTCGATTCGTTGCGCGAGTTCGATCCGCTGACCCAGCTTTCGAAGGAGAAACTGGAGCGCATCGTCCTGACGCCGGCGGGGGAGCTTGGGTTGTTGAAGAAGGGCGTGGCGGAGGGGGTCGGGGCGGGGGCGTTCGGGTCGCTGCTGGATTTCGTCCCGCGCGGTTCGGTGCTGGTGCTGAGTGAGCCGGAGCGGTTGGAGGAGCGGGCGGCGGTGTACTCGGGGCGCATTCCGGACGGCGATCCGTTTCTGATTTCCTGGGAGGGACTGAGGAAGGAGGCCCTGGGACGGGGCGATGCGGTGGTGGAACTTCGGTCGGCGGAGGACATTCCCGGGGTTGGGTCGGGGGTGGAGTTGCGGGAGGACGCGGGCGGCGTGGCTGGGGGCGGTGCGGATGTGGAGATGGGGGAGGGGGCGAAGGGGAGGGGCGAGGCGTTGGGGTTCGGGTTGCGCAGCCTGGAGGCGTTTCGGCCGTTGGGGGCGAGGGCGCCGGAGCCGGCGGTGGCGGAGGCGCAGCGGCGGGAGTTCTTCGAGCAGATCCACCGCTGGCTGCGTCGGGGCTTTGCCGTTCATGTCTACTGCAACAACGAGGGCGAACGGCAGCGGTTCGGGGAGTTGTGGCAGGAGTTCGGATTGGCGGGTGGGGTCGAAGCTGGCGGCGGCGTGTCGATGCCCCGGGTGGAGATCGGAGCGTTGGGGCGGGGGTTCATCGCGGAGGAGCCGGGGTTGGTGGTGGTGACGGATGCGGAGATTTTTGGGCGTTACAAGGTCCTCCGGCCGCGACGCCTGAAGTCGCCGCATGCGCAGACTTCCCGGTCGTTGCTGGACATCGATTTCACGGAGTTGGAGGAGGGCGATTTCGTCGTTCACATCGAGCACGGCATCGGGCGGTTTCTGGGGCTTCAGGTGGCGCCGGCGTCGCCGGGGCATCGGGGAGCGGAGACCGGGCCGGGTCAGGAGTGTCTGGCGATTGAGTATGCGGCGAGTCGGTCGGGGGATCCGGCGCCGCGGCTTTATGTCCCGATTTCGGAGGCGCACCTGGTGGGCAAGTACGTGGGGGCGGGCAAGGCGAGGCCGCAATTGAACACGCTGGGCGGAGGGCGCTGGGACAAGACAAAGAAGGAGGCGGAACGTGCGGTGGCGGATCTGGCGGCGGAGTTGCTGGAAATTCAGGCGGCGCGGGAGACCCAGCCGGGGCATGCATTTCCTGCGGACACGGCGTGGCAGCGGGAGTTCGAGGCTTCGTTTTTGTTCGAGGAGACGCCGGATCAGGTGCGGGCGATCGACGCGAGCAAGCGGGACATGGAGCTGCCGCGGCCGATGGATCGCTTGATTTGCGGCGATGTGGGGTTTGGCAAGACGGAGGTGGCGATCCGGGCGGCGTTCAAGGCGGTGATGGGCGGGCGCCAGGTGGCGATCCTGGTGCCGACCACGGTTCTGGCGCAGCAGCACTACAACACCTTTTCGGAGCGGATGCGGGATTACCCGGTTCGGGTGGAGTTGCTGTCGAGGTTCCGGACGCGACGGGAGCAGACGCGGGTGATCGAGCGGCTGGCGGACGGCGGGGTGGACATTGTGATCGGGACCCATCGGTTGGTGCAGAAGGACGTTCAGTTCAAGGATCTCGGGCTGGTGGTGATCGACGAGGAGCAGCGGTTCGGGGTGATGCACAAGGAGCGGTTCAAGTTGCTGCGGCGGACGGTGGATGTGTTGACGCTCAGTGCGACGCCGATTCCGCGGACCTTGTATCTTGCGCTAAGCGGGGCGCGGGACATGAGCACCATCGAGACCCCGCCCCAGGATCGGTTGCCGGTGGAGACGTTTGTGTCGGCGTACGACGAACGGTTGGTGCGGGACGCGATCCGGCGGGAGTTGGATCGTCAGGGCCAGGTGTTTTTCCTGCACAACCGGGTGACGACCATTGACGTCATGGCGACGAAGATTCGCGCGCTGGTTCCCGAGGCGCGCCTGGCGATCGGCCATGGGCAGATGGATCCGGACGAGCTCGAGGAGGTGATGACACGGTTCGTGAACGGCGAGGTGGATGTCCTGCTTTCGACGACGATCGTGGAGAGCGGCCTGGATATTCCGAATGCGAACACGATCATCATCGACCGGGCGGACCGGTTCGGGTTGAGCGAGCTGTACCAATTACGGGGCCGGGTGGGCCGGTACAAGCACCAGGCCTATGCGTATCTTCTGATTCCGAGACATGCCCAGCTGTTGTCGGAGGCGCGCAAGCGCATCGCGGCGATTCGCCAGTACTCGAGTCTCGGGAGCGGGTTCAAGATCGCCATGCGAGATCTCGAAATCCGCGGGGCGGGCAATCTTTTGGGACCGCAGCAGAGCGGGCACATCACGGCGGTGGGCTTCGATCTCTACTGCCAGCTGCTGAAGCAGAGCGTGTCGTCGTTGAAGGGGGAGAAGATCAAGCCGCGCGTGGAGGTGGATGTGCGGTTCGATTTCATGGCGCTTCACCCGGCCGAGGAGCAGGGCGGTCCGGCGCGGTCCGGCGGACGGGTTTCAGCCGGGTTGCCGTCGGGATACGTTCCGGATGCCAAGCAGCGCATCGAGCTTCACCGGCGGTTTGCGCAGGTCTCGGAACCGGGCGAGTTGAAGCGGCTCAAGGAGGATTTACGGGATCGCTATGGTCCGCCGCCGCAGGCCGTGGAACTCCTGATGCTGATCGCGGAGCTGAAGCTGATTGCGTCGCCGCTGGATGTCTCGGCGATCGATGTGCGTGAGGACCAGCTTCGCCTGACGCGAAGAGGCGATTTCGTGCAGGTCGGCGGTCGATTTCCCCGGTTGACCAAGAAGGAGCCGAAGGCGCGGCTGGCGGAGATCCGGCGGTTCCTGAGTTCCCTGGGCAGTTCCTTGCCCGGTGCAAAACCGGTCTTCACCAGGACAGGCCAAAAACCTCGGGATTCAGAAGACCGAACGGGTTCCCCGTTTTCAGGACGGTGACCAGTCCGCCGTGCAGGGTGGATCTTCCCAGCCGGACCGTGGCGGGAATCATGGGTTTATCACCACAGAGAGCACAGAGAGCACAGAGGAAACGGGATATGATTCGGATCCTAATCTCTCGGTGCCACCGGATCATCCTTTATTGGAGTGCGAAGAGGGTGAGGGAGAGGAGGTTCAGGGTGACGTGCATGGCAAGGGGCGGGAGCAGGGAGCCGGTTCGCAGCCGGGCGATGCCCAGGGAGACGCCGACGAGGCCGACCTGGAAAAGTTCGAAGGCATCGTATTGTCCGCCGTGGACGATCGTGAAGGTGAGGGAGGTCAGGAGCACGGTGCCGGTCCGGCCGAGTCTGGATTGGAGCAGGCCGGGGAAGAGGAATCCGCGGAAGAACGCCTCCTCCGCGGCGGGCGCGGCGATGGCGACGGCGGCCCAGAACAGCGGGAGATGGCCGGCGGTCGAGTAGGTCGCGACCATGAATTCGGGCGCGGACCGGCCCAGAAGATCGCCGAGGACGGAGAGTGTGAGGGAGAGAACGATCATGCCAATCGTCCAGGCGGTGAGGGTCGTCCATCGCACGGGCTTGAGGGCGAGGTAATCCCCGATGGAGGGGCCGCGTCGGAGGGCGGCGAACAGGCCGCAGAGGAAGAGCATGGCGGGGCAGCTGACGGCAACGGCCACGGCGAGGCTGAGTCCGGTCATGGGCACGCCCCCGACCTTGGGGAGTTTTCCACCGGTCTGGGCGAGCTGGAACAGGAGCACGGGCACGAGCGTCATGCCCTGGAGGATCGAGTAGGCGAGGAAGATCACCCCGCCGAACACCAGCGTCATGCCGGCGCCCCAGGGACGGAGAGGCAGGGATGCGGCGGACGAATCCAGGTCGGGAGCCGCGGCTGCCTGCGGATCTGGCGCAGCCAGGGGGCTGCTCATGGGAAAACGAGATCCTGGAGCCGGATCGAGGCCAGCGTCGGGCACACCCGGTGCGCTGCGGACAGGCGTTCGGCTGGGAAGGTCTGGGCGACGGCGATGCATTTCATGCCGGCGGCGAGCGCTGCCTGGACCCCATTCACGGCATCCTCGATGACCACGCATTGATCGGGCTCAACTCCGAGCTTACGCGCGGCGGCGAGGAAGAGGTCGGGGGCGGGCTTCTTATGGACAGCATCCTCGGCGGAGACCACGGATTCCCACCACGAGACGGGCAGCCCGATGCGGTCGAGGTTGGCCTGGATCTTGATGAGGTCCGCGCTGGAGGCCACCGCGAGCCGGAAGCCGGCGTGCCTAAATTCGCGGGCTTTTTCGACCGCGCCCGGGAAGGCGTGGAGCTTGGCCGGGACGAGCCCGAGGTAGATTTCGTAGGTGCGGTGTTTGGCCTGTTCGATGTCGAGGGTGACACCGTGTTTCTCGGCGACGCCGCCGATGTAGCGGTTTTCACCGGTGCCCACGAACGGGAGGAAATCGTCGGGGGCGACGTTGACGCCACGTTCCCGGAACATGGCGACGGCGGCTTCGTTGATGAGCGGCTCGGAGTCGGTGAGAACGCCGTCCATGTCGAAGATCACGGCCTTGGGTTTCATGACGGGGGAGTTGGGAGTCTGGAGTGAGGAGTCGGGAGATGGGAGATGGGAGATGGGAGGTCGGAGTGGGGAGAGTTTGGGGGGTGTTGGATGGATTCGACAAGGCGGGCGTTTGGGGTTGGGAGGGTGGGAGTTCCGGATTTGGGACTGGGGTTTCGGGATTGGGAATGGGATCCGGGGATGCACCCCGGAGTGGCCGAAAGCGGGGACCGGTGTCATGGTAGCGCGTCCTATGGTTGAGCGACATTTCTGCGTGTGGAAGCGGTGGGCGTGGCTGGCGGCATTCCTTTCCTGGGCGGTGCTTCGCGGCGAAGCGGCGACGATTTCCGGGTTCGCGCCGGACCGTGGTTCGACGGGCACGGAGGTGACCGTGGTGGGCACGGGGTTGCAGACGGCGACCTTTGTCTATTTTGGTTCGACCGAGGCCCCGGGGCAGATCGTGTCGCGGACGGCGACCAGTGTGCGGGCGCGGGTGCCGGCGAATGCGTTCACGGGGCCGATTTCGGTTTTCACGAGTGGATCGGGGGCGGCCTCGAGTCTGCAATTTTTCATCGCGCCCCCGCGGGTGGAGGATTTTTCGCCGGTGACAGGTGTCGGTGGGGCGTTGGTGACCATTTCGGGGGTAAACTTCGGGACGGGATTGCCGGGGGGCCGGGGGCAGATCACGAATGTCCTGTTCAACGGCGTGGCGGCGCGGTTCCAGGTATCCAGCCAGAACCAGTTGATGACGATTGTGCCGACGGAGGCCACGTCGGGGCCGATCACGGTGGCGAACGAGGCGGGGTCGGTGACGACGCTGTTGCGGTTCGAGATGCCGGCGGTGGTGTCGCGATTCGTGCCGTCGGCGGCCATGCCGGGGGATGCCATCGAGGTGTTCGGTCGGAATCTGGAGAGCGCGGTGCGGGTGGAGATCGGGTTGATCTCGGCGCCGTTCGGGGTGGTGTCGCCGACGAATCTGGTGGTTTGGGTGCCGACCAATGCGGTGAATGGACGCCTTCAATTGACGACCCTGGCGGGCACGACCACGACCCCGAGCAATGCGGTGGTTCTGCCGCGGGTCATTTCGTTCAGCCCGGCGGCCGGCACGGTGGGCACGACGGTTGCGCTCGCGGGCGGGGGTTTCCAGGGGGTGACGGAGGTTCAGTTCAACGGCCTGCGTGCGGTTTTCACGGCGCGGACTTCGATGCAGTTGGAGGCCGTGGTGCCGAGCGGGGCGGAGTCGGGACCGATCCGGGTGGTGACGACCAACGGGGTGTTCGTGACGGCCGCTGATTTCAGTCTGCCGGCGCGGGTGACGGGGTTGAATCCAGGCAATGGACGTCGTGGGGATTTGATCACGGTGGATGGTGCGAATTTCCGGGGGGTCAGTCGGGTCACCCTGAACGGGGTGGAGGCGCCGTACACGGTGGTGTCCCCGGGCCGGCTCACTTTCACGATTCCTGCGTTGGCCACGAGTGGTCGCGTGGGTGTGACCACGCCGTCCGGGGAGGTGCTGAGTCCGGGATCGGTGACTGTTCGGGCGGTGTTGGATGGATTTTCCCCGGCGAACGGGGGTGTGGGTTCCGTTTTCAATGTGCAGGGGGCGGGGCTGACGAACCTGGCCTGGGTGCGGCTTGGGGGGACGGACGCCTCTTTCACGACCCTCAGTTCGACCAATGTGCGGGCGCTGGTGCCGGTGGGTGCCTTCAGTGGGCCGGTGCGGGTCCGGTTGGCGGATGGTACGGAACTGGAGACGGCGGCGAATTTCTTCGTGGATGGCGCGCGACCGACGTTGAGTTCGTTCACGCCCGTGGCGGGTTCGGTGGGGGGCAAGGTGATGCTTCAGGGCAATGGCTTTCGGTCGGCGTCCCGGGTGCAGTTCAACGGGGTGGACGCGGCATTCACGGTGAGGGCCCAGAATCAGATCGAGGCGACGGTTCCGGTTGGAGCCACCACGGGACTGCTGGCGGTGACCACGCTGGACGGGGTGGCGTTGAGCACAACCGAGTTCGTCATCGAGAACGTGGAGGTGCCGTTGTCGGCGGAGGTGGGGCCGGGGACGTTCACGCTGCTCTGGCCGTCGACGGCCGTGGGTTATGTGCTGGAGGCAAGTCCGCGACTCGGGGGTGAGGCGAACTGGCAGCCGGTGGGGCAGCCGCCGACGTCGGAAGGTGGGTTTTGGCGTGTGAGGGTGGTTCTCCCGCAGACGGGCAGCCGCTATTTCCGACTGCGCCGATGAGGGGCGGGGGCGGTTTGGGAGGGGTGACGTGGCCCCGGGTCCTGGGGTTGTTGGCGGCGGTTGCCTTGGGCGTGCTGGGTTCTGGGTGCGACCGGGGGCCCCGGGCCCGGGGTGTGATGACCCAGGATGCGTATGTCTGGCAGCGCGATTGGAATGCGCAGGTGGTGGGGTCGGTGGACGCCGGTCGTTCGAGCTTTCGGCGGTTGGTGGTGTTGGGGGCGGAGGTCACCTGGAAGTCGGCGCAGCTGCGCCTGGAGACGGTTGCGTTTCGTGTGGGTCGGACGAATGCCGGACCGGTGGGACTGGCGCTTCGCATCGGGCCGTATGCCGGGCCGTTTCGTGGGGACGACGAGGTCATGCGCGCCCTGGTGAAGGCGGCGCAGGCGATGGTGGCGGAGTCGCGGCGGCAGGGGGTGGAGCCGGTGGAGTTTGAGGTGGATTTTGACTGTGCGGAGAGCCGGTTGGAGGGGTACCGGGTTTGGGTGGAGACATTGCGGCGCGAATTGGAGCCCTTGCCCCTGGTCATTACGGTCCTTCCGAGCTGGCTGAAGCGTGGGAGCTTTGCGCCTTTGGCGCGGGCGGCGGGCGGGTTTGTGCTGCAGGTCCATTCGATTGCGCGCCCCACCAGTGCGACGGCGCCCTTCGAGCTTTGCGATCCGGTCCAGGCGCTGCGGTATGTCGAGATGGCTGGGCGGGTGGCGGTGCCGTTTCGCGTGGCGCTGCCCAGTTATGGCTACCTGGTGGCGTTTGGGGCGGATGGGCGGTTCCTGGGGGCTTCGGCGGAAGGTGCGCCACCGGAGAGGCCGGGAGGGGCGGTGTTGCGGGAGCTTTCGGCGGATCCCGGGGCGATGGCGCGCCTGGTGCGGACATGGACCGGGGATCGGCCGGGGACGATGGAGGGGGTGATCTGGTATCGGCTGCCGGTGGCGGGGGATCGTCTCAACTGGCGATGGCCGACGTACGAATCCGTCATGGCGGGGCGGGAACCGGAGCCCCGACTGAGCGTGGTGGGGAAGGTTCCCGAGCCGGGTTTGGTGGAGATCCAGTTGAGGAACGACGGAGCGGCGGACTGGCGGGGGCCTGTGTGGGTCCGGGCGCGCTGGCCTGGGGTGGGGCAGGAGCCTGGGGGAAGGCTGGTGGGGAGCGATGGGATTCGCGGTTTTTCGGTGCTCTCGGCCGTTCCCGGGCACGTGTTATTCACCAATCCCATTTGCCGCTTGCCGGCGGGGGAAGGGAACCTTATCGGCTGGGTGCGGTTGGAAGGGGAGGTTCCGATCGAGTTTGAAGTCTCCCCGAAGACAGGCCGATCCGAATGAATTCCGACACTGCCCGGGACGGGACGAAGGTTTCCCGTTGGGCCATTCTTGCGGTGCTTTTTCCCCTGCTGGCGTTTGCCTGCGGGCCCTTCTTTCCCAATTCGCTGCTGGGATCGGGGGACGACGCGGTCCTCCAGTCGCCGACGGCGAGTTTTGTGCGCGAGCTCAACCGGCTCCGGCTGGAGCCGCCGCCACGGATCCCGGTGCCGTTGGTCTCGGGATCCGACCGGGAGGTGACGGTGGACGGGGAGATCCTGGATCTTCGCCGAGCCCTGCGGGCGCGTGGCCTGGCCACGAATGAAGTGGCGGAGATGGTCCTGGCGTTCAGTCGGAGCCGGGCCGATCTCGAGGATCACCGGCGTGAAGTCGAGGCCTGGGAGCCGTCGCCGAGGCCGTGGATGAAGGTGGAGGCGTCGCCTGCGGAAGACTCCGAGGCGGAGACGAACCGGGTTCGGCCGGTGCTGAAGTTCACGGAGCCGCCGTCGGGGCTGCCCCGGGAATTCGAGCTCTATCTGCGGGCGGCGGCGGCGTGGCACGACGGACGGACGAACGAGGCGCGGGAGACTTGGTCGCGGGTGCTGGCCCTTCCGGTGGGCGAGCGTTCCTACAAGACCACCTGGGCGACCTACATGCTGGGACGTTCGTGGCACGAGGCAGACCCGGGTCGCGCGCAGGATTTCTATGACCGCACGCGGAAGCTGGCGCGGGCCGGTTTTGCGGACACGGCCGGTCTGGCGATTGCGAGCCTGGGTTGGGAGGGGCAGCTGCGGTTGCGGACGAACGATCTGGCGGGGGCGCTGCGGTTGTACCTGGACCAGTATGCGGCAGGGGCGTCGAACGCGGCGTTGTCCCTGCGGGTCACGGCGACGCGCATTGTGAAAGCGCCGGAGGAGGAGCGTCTACGGATCGCCCAGGACCCGATCTTCCGCCGTGTTGTGACGGCTTGGGTGTTGTCCCTGTCCAGTTGGTCGTCGGGTTGGGGGGACGAGGTGGATGTGGAAAATGCCGGTTCCTCCCTGGCCCTGCGCTGGCTGGAGACGGTGGAGGCCTCGGGGGCAGGGGAGGTGGCCCTGGCGGAGCAGATGTCGGTGCTGGCGTATCAGACCGGTCAATGGGCGGCGGCGCGGCGCTGGGTGGAACTCGCTCCGGATTCGCCGGTGGCCGATTGGATCCGCGCCAAGCTTCTCCTGCGGGAAGGGAAGCTCGAACAAGCTGCGTTGGAACTCTCCCGGGCGGTCACCCGGTTGCCGGTGGAACCTCCGGAGCCGGCGCCGGGTGAGCTGCCGGAATTCGTGGACAGCCTTTCGGGGTCCCACGATGAGGTGCCGGGTCGCAAGCAGGCGCTTGGGGAGCTTGGGGTGTTGCGCGTGGCGCGTGGCGAGTTTGTGCAGGCGCTGGACGCCCTGTTGCGGGCGGATTTCAGGCAGGATGCGGCCTATGTGGCGGAACGCATCCTGACGGTCGAGGAACTCCAGGCCTACGTGGATGCCCATTGGGCGCAGCCGGCGGGAAAGCGGGTCGCGGCGGCGACCGGCGAGGGGAAGGAAGAATCCAGGGAGACGAAGAAGACGGTGGATGGAGAAGCGGACGCCGACGCGGAGTCGGTGGTGAATGTCCCTGACTCACGCGCCTGGATCCGTCATCTCCTGGCGCGCCGGCTCAACCGGGTGCGACGGGGGCCGGAGGCGATCGCCTATTTTCCGCCGCCCTTGAAGGAGGTTCAGACTCGGTTTCTCGATCGGATGCGGCAGGGTATGGATCGTTCCACGCCAGAGCGCGAGCGGGCGCGGGCGTGGTTTGACGCCGCGTGGGTGGCGAGGACGAACGGCGTGGAACTGCTGGCCACGGAAGTGGCGCCGGACTGGGCGATCTGGGATTGCCAGTTCGAGCAGGGCCCGACCCACGTGGAGCGTGCCGGCGACAAGGAGGCGAAGCTCCTGCGACCGACACCCACGGAGTTGCGTCGAGCCGAACAGCACGCCCCGGAGCCGGAGGAGCGGTTCCATTTCCGGTACAGCGCGGCGCGACTGGCGTGGGAGTCCGCGAAACTCCTGCCCAACAACGACCCGGAGACGGCGCAGGTGTTGTGGACGGCGGGACGCTGGTTGAAGGCCCGGGATCCGAAGTTCGCTGACCTCTTTTACAAGGCGCTGGTTCGTCGTTGTCGGAAGACCGAGCTGGGGGATGCGGCGGATCGCCAGCGTTGGTTTCCCGAGTTGGACGAAAACGGGAAACCGGTGGTGACGCGGAAGCCGCCGCCGGCGGCGGCGCCGCCGGGTGGGGAGTTGGGAGAGGGGAGTGGGGAGTAGGGACCGGGGATCGGAGTTCGGAGTTCGGAGTTCGGAGTTCGGAGTTCGGAGTTCGGAGTTCGGAGTTACGCGAGGCCGAGGCGTTTTTGGACCTCGTTGGCGAGCACTTCGTAGGCGGCGGAGGCGACGCTGTAGGGGTCGTAGTCGATGATGGGTTTGCCGAAGCTGGGGGCTTCGGCCAGGCGGGTGGTGCGGGGGATGACGGTGTCGAAGACCGCTTCGCGGAAGTGTTCGCGGACTTCGGCGACGACCTGTTGGGAGAGCCGGGTGCGGCCGTCGAACATGGTCATGACGACGCCGAGCAGGTTGAGGGAGGGGTTGATTCCGCCTTCCCGGAGTTGATCGAGCAGCCTGCGGATGGTGGAGATTCCCTCGAGGGCGTAGTACTCGCATTGGAGCGGGACCAGGAGGTGATCGGCGGAGGCGAGGGCGTTGAGGGTCAGCAGGCCAAGGGCGGGCGGGCAGTCGAGAACGAGCAGGTCGTAGGCGCCGCTGGATTTGAGGGGGGCGAGCAGGTTGCGGAGGCGGGCGAGACGGTCGTCGAAGCGGCCGAGTTCCAGTTCGACACCGCAGAGATCGACTTCGCTGGGGATGATGGAGAGCCGTTCGTAGGCGGTGGGTTTGACGCGTTCGAGGGCGGTGCCTTCGCCGAGCAGGGGGGCGTAGAGACTGCCGCCTTCGGTCTTTTCGAGGCCCAGCCCGCTGGTTCCATTCGCCTGGGGGTCGAGGTCCACGAAAAGCACCCTGCGGCCCGCGGCGGCAAGGCAGGCGGCGAGGTTGATGGAGGTGGTGGTTTTGCCGACCCCACCCTTTTGGTTGGCGACGGCGATCGTGGATGCAGGCACGAGCCGATTAAACGGAAGGGGCTCCGGGGACAGCAAGGCTTTGCCGGGGGCAGGAATCTTCCTTGCCGCCAACCTTGACCCCTCCGGGTCGGCCCCTAGAGTCGCGGCCGGTTTCCGGGACGGATTCCAGCCTGAAGCGATGCGTGCAATTCTCGCCCTCGAAGACGGGACGGTCTACCACGGGACAGCCTTTGGCGCCCCGGCCTCTGCCTGTGGGGAGGTTTGTTTCAACACCTCGATGACGGGTTACCAGGAGATCCTGACGGATCCCTCGTACAAGGGTCAGATCGTCACGATGACGTACCCCCACATCGGCAACTACGGGGTCAACCGCGTGGACATCGAGTCCTGGCGCCCGCACGTCTCCGGGTTCGTCGTGCGCGAGGTGTCGCCGGTGGTCTCCAACTGGCGCGCCGACGGGGCGGCGGGGGCTTACCTCACCGAGAACGGCATCCCTGGGATCCAGGGTATCGACACCCGGTCGTTGACCAAGCGGCTTCGTGTCACCGGAGCGATGAAGGGGTTTCTGGCGGGGGGCCTGGACATTTCCGACGAGGAGGCCGTCCGCAAGGCGCGGGACTGGCAGGGGTTGGTGGGGGTGGACTACGTGAAGGAGGTCACCCATCCCGAGAGTTTCCTGTGGGACGAGAAGGACGAGCAGAGCCCGGCGTTCACGCTGGTGCAGGGTTCGTTGGTGACCGGGAATCCCCGGGACGCCCGGGAACCGCTGCCGCCGGCGGACATCCCCATCGTGGCCTTTGATTTCGGGATCAAGTACAACATCCTGCGCCGCTTGCGGCAGTGTGGGTTCCGGGTCCGCGTGGTGCCGGCGACGACTCCGGCATCCGAGGTGCTGAAGCATCGGCCGGCCGGGGTGTTTTTGAGCAATGGGCCGGGGGACCCTTCGGCGCTGGGTTATGCGGTGGGCGCCGTTTCGGAACTGGTGGCTTCGGGCATTCCCATTTTCGGCATCTGCCTGGGGCACCAGATTCTCGGTCAGGCGTTCGGCGGGAAGACCTTCAAGCTCAAGTTCGGCCATCGCGGGGCGAACCAGCCGGTCAAGGATCTGGCGAGCGGACGGGTGGAGATCACCTCGCAGAACCATGGATTTGCGGTCGACGCCAAGTCACTGCCGTCGGACGTCACCGTGGACCGCATCAACCTGAACGACGGGACCGTGGAGGGGATGAGGCATCGGACCAAGCCGGTTTTCTGCGTCCAGTACCATCCTGAGGCGTCCCCGGGGCCGCATGATTCGAGCCCGCTCTTCCAGGAGTTTCGCAACCTCATCCGCGCCCGCGGCTGATCGGACGGGGAAACGGTTTGACTTGAACGCGAGCCGCCGCCTCATACTGCCGCCGCCGCTCCCACCACGTTGCAACCATGGCCAAGCTCGTTGTCCTTACCGATACTCTGAAGGGGCTCTCCCACGAGCTGAAAGTCGAACGCACCACCGTCGGTCGGGTGGAGGATAACACCTTCCCGATCGCGGAAGCCTCCGTTTCCAGTCACCACGCCGAGATCCTGCTCAAGGGGACCGACGTCGTGATCAAGGACCTCAACTCGACGAACGGCACCTTCATCAACGGCGAACGGATCTCAGAAGGGACGCTGAAGCCGGGGCAGACCCTTCGATTGGGCAACGTCGAGCTCAAGCTGGACGGTCCGGCTTCCAACGCCAAGAAGCAGTTGGACGCCACCATGGTCATCCCCCAGGGCGTCAAACGGGACGAACTCGGGACCTCCTCGCAGGCGACGAAGGTCGGTGACAAGGCCGGCTTCCACAAGAAGTCCAACAAGCTCAACAAGATCTTCTTCATTGGCGGCGGGGTCGTCCTCCTGATCATCGTGGCCCTGATCGTCTACGCCATGATCCAGCAGAGCGCACCGCACGAGTGAGAGTGCGTGGTTGGGCGTCGGTCGTGGGTCGGTAGGCTGGCGGCGGTGAGGCCGCTCGCTATTTGGTCGGGTCGTAGTTCTTCAGGCTCATGGTGTATTTCGGAGGCATGACGTCCTCGTGGCCGTCTCCGAAGGAGACCACGCCTCTTCCCCGCTGCTGGTATTCGGTAGTGCGCGTTCGGACCCCTGTCTGGTGGCGGTGACGCCCGCTCAGCAGGTTGCCCGGGGCGACGAACCTTCCGTCGTCGATGACTGCACCCTGGATTTCCTCCTCGAAGCTCTATCCAGCTACAGGTCTTTACTCGCGCCGCAGGGGCCCCGACAGGGGGGCAGGCTTTTGATCGGGGGAGCCCGGACGCCTACGCTGGGGACAGACTCTTTGGGACGCTCCCCCCCGGCTGCTGATAGGGGGACAGGTCTTCGTTCAGTGCGGTGAAGACTTCGATAGGGGGACAGGCTTCTGATCCGGTGGGGGCCCGACAGGGGGACAGGCTTCTGATCCGGTGGGGGCCCGACAGGGGGACAGGCTTTTGTTCGGGGGAGCCCGGACGCCTACGGTGGGGACAGACTCTTTGGGACGCTCCCCCCCGGCTGCTGATAGGGGGACAGGTCTTCGTTCAGTGCGGTGAAGACTTCGATAGGGGGACAGGCTTCTGATCCGGTGGGGGCCCGACAGGGGGACAGGCTTCTGATCCGGTGGGGGCCCGACAGGGGGACAGGCTTTTGTTCGGGGGAGCCCGGACGCCTACGGTGGGGACAGACTCTTTGGGACGCTCCCCCCCGGCTGCTGATAGGGGGACAGGTCT
>CAYZAE010000034.1:0-17495 GCA_964476125.1 uncultured Verrucomicrobiota bacterium
TCGACCTTCGACCTTCGACCTTCGACCTTCGACCTTCGACCTTCGACCTTCGACCCACTCCCCACTCCCCACTCCAAACTCTCAACGCGCAGCGAGCAGCGCCTGGGCGTGGGCGAGGGCGGCGGGGCCGCCGCCGAGCATGCGGGCGAGTTCGTCGGTGCGGGCGGGACCTTCGACCCGGGTGATTTCGGAGATGGTCCGGCCTTCGCGGGACGATTTGGAGACGACCAGGTGGGTTTCCCCGGCGGCGGCGACAGGGGCGAGGTGGGTGATGCAGAGCACCTGACGGTGGCTTCCGATCTGCCGCATTTTGGCGCCGACAGCGTGGGCGGTTTCGCCACCGACATTGGCGTCCACTTCATCGAAGACCAGCACCGGCACGTCGTCCTGGGCGGCGAGCACGGTTTTGAGGGCAAGCATGACGCGGGCGAGTTCGCCGGAGGAGGCGATGGCGCGGAGGGGGCGGGCGGGTTCGCCGGTGTTGGGGGCGAACTGGAATTCGACGACGTCGAGGCCCCGTCGCTGGAGGCTGGGGGCGGGCCGCAGTTCGACGCCGAACTCGCTTTGTTTGAAGCCGAGGTCCTTGAGCTGGGCGGCGACGGCTTTGGAGAGTTTGGGAATGGCCTTGCGGCGGGCGGCGGTCAGGGCGGTGCCGAGCCGGCGCAGTTCGGCATCGGTGTCGGCGAGGGCCTGGTTGAGCCGGACAAGTTCGGTGTCGCGCCCCTCGAGTTGGGCGAGTTGCGTGCGGGCCTCCTCGGCGAATTGGAGGATGTCCGGGACGGTGCTGCCGTACTTGCGTCGGAGCGTGTGCAGCAGGTTCACCCGTTCCTCGAGTTCCTGGAGCCGAGCGGGGTCGAGGTCGATGCGGTCGGCGTAGGACGAAAGCCTCGATTGCAGTTCCCGGAGGGAATCGATGGCCTGGCCGTGGATGTCGGCCAGTTCGGCGGCGGCGGGGTCGAGTCGGGACAGTTCGAGCAGGGAACGACCGAGCGCTCCGGCGCGGGCGAGCAGGGAATCCTCGTTGTCGGCGAGACCGGCGGTGGCTTCCTGGGCGAGTTCGAGCAGCCGGGCGGCGTTTCGGGCGCGCTGGTGATCGTGTTCGAGCGTGTCCTCCTCGCCGGGCTGGAGCCGGGCGGCGTCGATTTCGCGGACCTGATGCCGGAGCAGGTCCAGTTGCCGGGCGTAGGTGGCTTCGTCGACGACCAGGGCGGCCTTCTCGGATTCCAGGCGGGTGCGTTGGTCGAAGAGTTTGGCGAAGCCGTCGATTTCGGTCTGGAGACCGGCGAAGGCGTCGAGCAGTTCGAGTTGGCGGGCGGGTTGGAAGAGCGACTGATGATCGTGCGGGCCGTGGATATCGACGAGCCAGTCGCCGAGCGAGGCGAGGTTTTGGAGGGAGACCGGGGAGCCGTTGATGAACTGGCGGTTGGTGCCGGTGGCGGTGAAGGCGCGTTTCAGGAGCAGTTCGCCGTTTTCGCAGGCCTCAAGTCCGTTGTCGGTGAGAAAACCCTCGAGGGGGGCGCGCAGCCGGGAGATGTCGAGCACGGCTTCGACCGTGCAGGAGTCGCAGCCGGAGCGGATGAGGGTGCGATCGGCGCGCTGGCCGAGGAGCAGGTTGAGGGCGCCGATGAGGATGGATTTACCCGCGCCGGTTTCGCCGGTGATGGCGTTGAACCCGGGGCGGAGCTCGAGAGCCAGGTCCGAGGCGAGCGCGAGGTTCTTGATGCGCAGGTGGGTGAGCACGGCTGGGGAGGGTTCGGGTTCGGAGTTCGGAGATCGGAGATCGGAGTTCGGAGATCGGGGTTCGGAGATCGGAGGTCGGAGGTCGGAGTGGGGTGCTTGGAGTTGGTTTGGTGGGGGGGATTGTTGGGAGGGAGGCGGGTGGGGGGGAAGCGCCAAAACGGGGGGTGGAAAGCGGTCTTGGAGGGCGTGGGTGGGGCTGGCAGATTTCGGGGGATGTCGTTTGCGTTCACGTTTCTCGGATCCGGCACGTCGCAGGGCGTGCCGATCATCGCGGGTTCGCATTCGCCGGAGTTTCTGGCGAACCCCAAGAACCACCGGATGCGGTCGTCGATTTATGTGGAGACGGAGCAGGTCAAGCTGGTGGTGGACACCGGGCCCGAGTTTCGCCTCCAGGTTTTGCGCGAGGGGATCCGGTGGCTGGACGCGGTGCTGGTGACCCATTCGCACGCGGACCACATCATGGGCATGGATGACCTGCGCCGGTTCTGTGATTTGCGCGGGGGAAAAATTCCGGTGTATGCCTCGCCATCGACGTTGGTGGGGTTGCGCCGGGTGTTTTCGTATGCGTTCGAGGGAACGGTGCCGAAGGGGTACTTCGCGCCGGAGCCGCGGGAGATGACGGGGCCGTTTGAGATCGGGGATTTGCGGGTGGTGCCGATGGAGCTTCCCCATGCGCGGGTGGATACGACGGGTTTGTTGTTCGAGCAGGGCGGGAGGAAGCGGTTGGCTTACCTGAACGACTGCCGGGAGGTGCCTGCGCCGGTGGTGGCGGAAGTGCGGGGGGTGGAGGTGGCGGTGCTGGATGCCCTGCGGCGCGCGCCGCATCCCACGCACATGTGCCTGGACGAGGCGTTGACCGCGGCGCGGAGGATCGGGGCGGAGCGGACGTTTCTCACGCACCTCACGCATGACTACGATCATGACCGTGACGAGGCGGAACTGCCGTCGGGGGTTCACCTGGCGTACGACGGGTTGAAGGTGGAGTTCGATCGTGGAGGTGGGTTTTGACACGGACGCCGAGTGGGTCAGGGTTCCAATGCATGAAGCCTAACGATTCAGGGAGCCGTGCCGGGGCCGGGGCAAGGGCCAGGGCAGGGGCCGGGGCGGGGACCGGAGCGGGAATCGGCCTGTGGGTGGTTGGGGTGGCGTTGGCGGGACTGCTGCCCTGGACGGCGGTGTCGGTGTTGGCGGCCGGGGCGGCCGGGGTGCCGGACGATCGGGTGGCGGGGGTGGTCGTGCTTTACAATGCGTCCATGCCGGATTCGCTGGCGGTGGCCCGGCATTACGCGGAGGTCCGGGGGGTGCCGACGAATCGGTTGGTGGGGCTTTCCCTGCCGCAGACGGAGAACGTGACCCGGGCGGAGTACGAGTCGCGACTTCAGGGGCCGTTCGTGACGGAACTGGAGAGTCGCGGTTTATGGCGGGTCCGGGAGGACATTCAGCCGGCGACCGAGGCGCGCCCGGGCCGGGTGCTCCAGAGCGTCACCAATTCCGAAGTGCGGACGGTGGTGGTGTGTTATGGGGTGCCGTTGCGGGTGACGGATGATTCCTCGCGGAAGGATCCTGAAGTGGCGTCGCTTCCGGAGGGATATCGGAGGAACGGGGCGGCGGTGGATGCGGAGTTGACGGTGCTGCCGCTTCTTCTGGGGGGGCAGGTCATCGGGGGGCCGATTGCGAATCCCCTGTATGGGTTGACGAACACCTCCCTGATCCAGGCGCGGAACGGGCTTTTGGTGGTGGGGCGGTTGGATGGCCCGAGTGCGGCGCTATCGGCGGCGTTGGTGGATCGGGCGGTGGAGGCGGAGCGCAGCGGGTTGTTGGGACGGGCTTATGTGGATCTCCGGGCGGCGACGGATCCTGCGTACATGCCGGGAGACCGATGGCTTTCGAACGCGTGGAGCGTGGCGAAGGGCTATGGTTTCGACGGGTATCTGGACAACCGGGGGGCGACGCTTCCGGCGGGATTTCCCCTGAGCCACGTCGCGCTTTACGCGGGTTGGTATGCGGTGAGTGCGACGGGCCCGTTTGCGGCGCCGCAGGTGGAATTCATGCCGGGTGCGATTGCGTATCACCTTCATTCCTTCAGTGCGGCGACGCTGCGTTCGACCAGCAACCACTGGGTGGGTCCGCTGGTGGCGCGTGGGGTTACGGCGACGATGGGAACGGTGGCCGAGCCTTACCTGGACGGCACCCCGGACATTGGCATGGCGTGGTCGAGGCTGATGTATTTCGGATTCACCTGGGGTGAGGCGGCGATTGCGGCGCAGCGGATGTTGTCGTGGCAGCTCACGGTGGTGGGGGATCCCCTGTACCGTCCGTTTGCGACCAATGCCCTGGCGCGAGCGAAGGATCTTGCCCAGCGGCGGGATGGCCGGGTCGATTGGGCGCTGACCCTGCTCTACAATCGGCGACGAGAGACCGGGGGTGCGATGGAGGGGATTCTGAAGGATCTGGAGGGTGAGCCGCGCCTCAAGTTTTCGTCGGTTCTGCAGGAGAAACTGGCGGAGTTCCATCGGGATGCGGGCAACCGCCTTCGCGCCGCCGAGCTGTTCCGTTCCGCCAGCCGGCTCAACACCAGTCCCATGCAGCGACGCCGGTTGATCTGGAATGCGGCGGAGTCCTGGGAACAGGCGGGGCGCGAGCGTGAGGCGTACGAGGCCTACGAGAGCCTGGTGAAGGACGGGGCGGTGAACCCGGACCCGGTTCTGCTTTTTGAACGCCTGCGGGAACTGGCGGGAAAACTGCGTGAGACGAACGATCTCCGCCGCTGGACGACGGAGCTGGAACGGGCGAGGGCGTCGACGCCTCCCTGAGTCGTGGGGCGTGACGTGATCCGTGCCCCGGCGGGGAATGGCAACCGGGTGGCGGGAGCCGGGGGTCTTGCTTTAGGAAATCCATGAAACCGAGCCGTCTGATTCTGGCTTCCGCCTCGCCCCGACGTTCCATGCTCCTGCGGCAGCTGGGTGTGAGGTTTCGCGTGGAGATCGCGGACATCGCGGAGGCTGCGCCTGGGCATCTTGTTCCCCGGGAGATCTGCCTGGCGAACGCGTCTGCGAAAGCCCGGGCGGTATCCCTGCGTTTTCCCGGGTCCTGGGTGATCGGGGCGGACACGGAGGTGGCGCTGGGCACCCGGGTTTTTGGCAAGCCTCGGAACCTTCGTGAGGCGGCGGCGTTTCTTCAGGAGTTATCGGGCAAGACCCACCAGGTGATCACCGGTGTTTGTGTGCGACGCGGGTCGGACGGATTCGTGGGGGCGTTTGCGGAGACCACCCAGGTCACGTTTCATCCGCTGACCCGGCGGCAGATCCTTGACTACCTGCGACGGGTCAATCCGTTGGACAAGGCGGGGGCGTACGCCATCCAGGAGGGGGGCGAGGAGATCGTGGAGTCGATCGAGGGTTCCCTCACCAATGTGGTGGGTTTGCCGTTGGGCCGACTCCGGCGGTTGCTGGAGCAGTTGCCGTGAGCCCGGTGTCGGGGGCAGGGCGTGGTCGGACCCGTCAGGAGCAGAGATGCGCGGCGTCCAGTTGGGCGAGCGTCGGCACGGTCCAGGTGGCGCCGTGGGTGGACAGGGTTTCGTGAGGAATGCCCCCGGTGGCGACCGCCAGGCAGCGGGCGTTGATCGCCTTGGCGCAATGGATGTCGTGGTGGGTGTCGCCGATGACCAGCACCTCTTCGTCGGCGAGGGACCGTTCGAGCCATTCCTCGCCGCGTTTCCGGGCGATCCCGGCAAGACGGTTGCGGTCTTCGTTCTCGTCGCCGAACGCCCCCAGCACAAAATCCTCCCACAATCCGTAATGCCGAAGTTTGACCTCCGCCCCAAGCCGGATGTTGCCGGTCAGGAGTCCGAGTGTCGGCGGATCGGGGAGACGGCGGAATCCGGCGATCAATTCGCGAACGCCGGGAAGGATCCGCCCGGGTCGCTGACCCAGGAAGTGATCGAGCCAGAAGATGTAGTCGTCGAGAAACCGCTCGAAGTTCGCCGGGGTGGTTTCAATGCGTGAACGGTTGAAGAATTCCCGGACGATTGAGAGGTCTGTCCTTCCGGCGAATTGGATGCCGGCCACGCCATTGGGTTGACCAAAAGTCGAGCGGGCCACGGCGGCGAAGGCGTGCAGACCAGCGCCGCCGGAGGCGATGAGGGTGCCGTCGATGTCGAAGAGAACGAGCCGGGTCATGAGGGCTGGGGAGGAGGGTCTCGGGTGGGGCGGCGGACGGCGCGTGGCGGCGTGAGAGGGTAATGAAATGCGGCTGGAGTGGGGTGCGGTCGGACAGCGGAGGCCGAGCAGTAGCGCGCTTTCGGTCGAAGTGCCAACCAAACTTCTTCCCCGAACTCCCATTCCTGAATCTAGGCTGAGATACCTACGGTGACTGACTTACGGGGCATTGCCTATTTCCGGATAGGGCACTGACTCAGGATTCCGTGGACTTGCGTACGTTGGAGGAGGCGTTGCGGGAGAGACGGAGTCGGGAGACGCGGGCGCCGTGGGTTTCTTCGACGCGGAGGAGGTAGGATCCGACGGGGACGCAGTCGCCTTCCCTGGGAAAGCCGCCGAGGCGCTGGGTGATCCAGCCGCTGACGGAGCTGACGCCGGCCTGGGGGAGGGGTTCGCCGACGATTTGGGCGAGGTCGTGGAGGGGAAGGTTGCCGGCGATATCCCAGGTGTTGTCGTCGATCTGGGTGCGGAGGGGTTTCTCCTGATCGAACTCGTCCTGAATCTGTCCGACGATTTCCTCGAGAATGTTTTCGAGGGTCATGAGGCCGACGGTGGTTCCGTATTCATCCACCACGATGGCGAGGTGAAGCCGGCGATCGAGCAGGAACTGGAGCACGCGCTCCAGCCGGGCTGTTTCGGGAATGTAGAGCAGGGGCCGGGCGAAGGGGCGGAGGTCCGCGCCGGTGGTGGCCTTGTCGCGTTGGGCGTAGAGGTCCTTGATGTGGACGACGCCGAGGGTGCGATCGAGGTTTCCGTGTTCGCAGAGGGGAAACCGGGAGTAGCGGGTGTCTTCGGCGACGGCGAGGCATTCGGCGATCGAGGTGTCGGTGTTCAGGGCGACGATCTCGGGTCGGGGTTGCATGACTTCGCGGGCGTGTCGGCGGCGGAGGTCGAGGGCGTTGAGGACGAGGTCGCGACCGACGCCTGATCCGCCGTGGTGACGTTGGGCGGAGGAGATCATGAGGCGGAGTTCCTCGTCGGAGTGGACCTCGTGGCCTTCGCTGGGGGCGCCGATTCCGATTCGGCGGAGGGCCCATTGGGCGGTGCCGTTGAGCACCCAGATGAAGGGGAAAAAGGCCCAATAGACCAGCCACAGCGGATGGGCGACCGCGAGGGTGACGGGGACCGTACGCCGGAGGGCGAATGATTTCGGGGCGAGTTCGCCGATGGCGATCAGGACGAAGGCATTGACGATGAAGCCGACCACGAAGGAGGCGGTGTGCCGGACTTCGGGGGAGGCGATGGCCATGGCGTTGAACAGCGGGGCGAGCAGTTCGGAGAACAGCGGTTCGACCAGGGCGCCCATGCCCAGGCCGCAGAAGGTGATGCCGAGCTGGGAGGTGCTCAGGTAGGCGTCGATGTTCCGGATGATGTGGCGGGCCAGGGCGGCACGGCGGCTGCCGCCATCGGCCAGCGGCTGAAGTTGGGTGTCGCGGATGCGGACCAATGCAAATTCAGCGGCGACGAAGAATCCGTTGATGGCCACGATGAGCAAGGCGGCCAGGGCCTTTCCGATCAGCGTGCCTGCCTCTTGCCAGTTCATCAGACCCCCACCTCCCCGAACATCGCGCGGACGATGTCGTTGAGGGTGATGACACCGGTTTCGCGGCGGGGCGCGTTGAGCACGATGGCGAGCCGCTGGCGGCTGCGCTGCATGACTTTCAGGGCATCCTCCAGACGCATCCCTTCGTCGACGAACACCGCCGGGCGTACCAGCGTGGCCAGGGAGGGATTGGTGCCGGGGGGAACGTCGTAGAGGGCGTCGGAGAGGGTCACCACGCCGTGCACGCGGCGATGTTTGCCGGAGTCCTTCCAGAGCGGCACGTAGGTCACGCGCTTGGTGCGGGCGAGTTCGAGCAGATCGCGCACCGTCTGGCTGTCCTGGAGGGTGGCGGCGCGTTCGATGGGCGTCATGACGTCGCGCACGCGGAGGTTCTGGAGGTCGAGGATCCGGTTGATCATCGAGACCTCTTCACGCGACAGGGATTGGGCGGATTCCTCGATGACCTGGCGGAACTCGGCGCGGCTGCCGAACAGCCGGCCGGTGTAGGATTGTCCGCCGGTCATCCGGAGCAGGTGGCGGGAGGCCCATTCCGTGGCCGCGACTGCGGGGGAGAGAAGGACGTGGAGGGCCCGAAAAGGGACCACGCCCATGAGGGAGAGGCGGTTGGGGAATCTCCGGAAAAGCACCTTGGGCAGCAGATCCGCGAACACGTACAGCACCAGAAGCACCGAGACGATGGCCCCGATGAACCAGGCGGGGCGCGTGCCCCAGGCACCGTCGATCCGGCGCATGGCGAGACTGACGATCGCGAAGGTGGCGAGGGTATGTCCGACCAGGATGGTCCAGAGGAAGTTTTCGGGATGGTCGAGCAACCGCTGCAGACTGGCCGCCCGGCGATGTCCCTGCCGCGCCAGCCGGCGGATCCGGAAACGGCTGATGGCCAGCACGCCGGCCTCCATGCCGGAGAGCAGGAACGTGACCGCAGCCGCGATCCCCAGCACCGCGATGTCGATCCAGGCGCTCATCGGCCGGTGAGGGTCTCCACGTTGAGTTCCCGAACACACCGCTCATCAACCACGCTGGCGGTGAGTCGGAGTCCGTGCACGGTGGCCGTTGCGCCGGTGGACGGCACGATGTCCAGCTGGGCTGCCAGGAGTCCGCCGAGTGTCTCGATGTCCGGGACGACGGGCAGCCCGGGGTGTTCGCGTCTGAAATCCTCCAGTCGCATGGATCCGCTGGTGCGCCACCGGCCGGGGCCAAGTTTTTCGCAGACAAACCCCGGAGCCGGTCCTTCGGCCACCATGGGGCCGAGCACTTCGGACAGGATGTCCTCCATGCGGACGATTCCGGCGACGGCGCCAAATTCATCCATGACGATGGCGAGGTTCCGTTTGTGCCGCTGCAGCGCCTGGAAGAGCTGGAGCAGGTTCATGGTTTCGGGGACGAAGGAGGGGAATTCGATCGCGGTTTCCAGGCTGTGCTCGGGGTCGAGGAGGAACTGGCGGGCGTTCAGAACCCCCACGATGGTGTCAGGCGTTTCGTCGTAGATCGGAAGCCGGCGGTGCCGGAGTCGACGCGCGGCTTCGATCAGTTCCTCCGTGCTGAGATCGTCCGAGACCGCCGCCATGGTGGCGCGGGGTCGCATCACATCACGGGCGCACTTGCGGTCGAGGGTGATCAGTTCGTCGATGATCTCCTTTTCCGATCGACCGAGCGCCCCCTGCTGAACCGCCATGTCGAGCAGTTCCCGGTATTCTTCGTCGGTGATGGGCTGGTTGCGGGCGGAGGCCGGGATGATCCACGAGAGGAGGTGGCTCAGGACCCATTGGACCAGTCCGCGGAGCGGGTGGGTCAGTTTCTGGAGCAGTGCGGCCACCGGGGCGGTGCGGGCAGCCCAGCGTTCGGGGGCCCGGACGGCAAGGGTTTTGGGCAGGATTTCCCCCACAATGAGGATGCCGGCGAAGGTCAGGGGAAAGGTGATCCAGAGGCTCCATTGCTGTCCGGTGGCAAGTGTCACGGCGGTCACCACCAGCATGCCGTTGGCCACCGTGTTCACGAGGGACAGGGCGGAGAGCAGATCCTCGGGTCGGTCCAGCAACCGGGCCGCCCGCTGCATCGCTCCCCCGGCCTCCAGCATCCGCCGGACCTGCCAACGTCCCAGGGAAAAGAGGGCCGTCTCCGCCAGGGCGCAGAGGAAGCTCAGGGTTACCAGCCCCAGAATGACGAATGCGGAAATGACCGCCGGCAATTCCATTCCGCCGGCATAATGAGGGGGAATGGGGCCGGGAAAAAGGCCCAATGCAGGGCGTGCGTCGTGGGTCGTGGGTGGTGAGTCGTCGGGAGATGGCGCCCCACGGTCCCCTCGACGGACGACACACACCGCACGACACGCTTTTCGTTAAGAGCGCAGCGTCATGGGTTGGTCGTGGTCGAGCCAGGTGCGACAGACGTGGAAGAGTTCGTCCTGGGTGGTCACCCGCCGCATGTCGTGCAGGAAGCGGCCGGAGGGTTCGACGCCTTCGCCGACAAAGTTGAGGTACTTCTTCAACTTCTGGACCTGTTTCAGCGGGTGCAGCGAATCCGGGGAGGTGGTGTCCCAGAGGGCTTGGATGTAGTCGAGGATCTGTCTGCCGGTGGGGAGGGTTGGGGTTTGGTGGCGAAGGTGGTCCCGGATCTGGCCGAAGATCCAGGGGTTGCGGATGGCGCCCCGGCCGATCATGAGGCCGCGGGCGCCGGTTTGGCGGAGCACGGATTCGGCCGATTCGGGGCCGTCGATTCCGCCGTTGGCGATTACCGGGCAGCGCAGGGCCTGGACGGCGCGGGCGATGAAATCGTAGTGGACGGGGGGCCGGTACATCTCCGCGACGGTGCGTCCATGGACCGTGACCATGTCGAGGGCGTGGCGTCCGAACACTTCGAGCAGGGTGTCGAAGCCGGAGGGATCGTTGAATCCGAGGCGGGTTTTGACCGAGAAGCGGGTGGAGACGGCCTCGCGGAGGGTGCCGAGCAGGGCGTGGATTTTTTCCGGGAACCGAAGCAGGCCGCCGCCGGCGCACTTGCGATAAACGATGGGGGCGGGGCAGCCGAGGTTCAGGTCGATGCCTGCGATGGGGTAGTGCTGGAGTTCGCGGGCGGCCCGGGCGAGTGCGGCGGGGTCGTTGCCGATCAATTGGGCGATGATGGGCCGGCCGGTGGGGTTTTCGGTGATGGATCGGAGCGTGTGCCGTTCGAGTTGGGCGGTGGTGTGGACGCGGAAGTATTCGGTGAAGTAGAGGTCGGCGTTTCCGCGTTGGGCGATGAGAGTCAGGAAGGGGAGGTCGGTGACGTCCTGCATGGGTGCCAGAACGAGCAGCGGGGCGGCGGTGCCGGTGTCGTCGACGTGGCCGGACCCGGGGGCGGCAGCGCCGGCCGTGGGCATGGCAGAGGCTTGGGATTCGACAGGGATGGCCGGGGTTGCGGACATGCGGGGGGCGGCATAGCAGCCGGGGCCTTCGTCGCCAATGCGGATCCCTGGTTTTGCGCGGCTTTGCGATTGCAGGGCGGCGGGGAGTGCCGGAGGATCCGCGCGAACCCAGCATTCCATTCCGAAAACATGAAACCTACCTGGAGCAGGAATTTCACCAGGCGCGACTTTCTCGTTAAGACGTCCGCCGCATCCGCTTTTGCCTTCACCATTGCCTCGAGCCGAGTCTGGGGCGCCAACGAGCGTCTCCGCTTTGCCGGTATTGGTGTGGGTGGCAAAGGGTCGAGCGACATCGATCAGGCGGGTGCCCTGGGTGATGTCGTGGCGCTGTGTGATTGCGACGACAATCCGATCAACGAGAAGCTGAAGAAATGGCCGAACGCCAAGAAGTTTTACGACTTCCGGGAGATGTTCGACAAGATGGAGAAGGACATTGATGCGGTGACGGTTTCGACGCCGGACCATACGCATGCGATTGCGGCGGCCTATGCGATGGTGCGGAAGAAGCACGTGTACGTGCAGAAGCCGCTGACCCACGACATCTGGGAGGCGCGTCATCTGAAGACGCTTGCGCGCAAGCACAAGGTCGCCACGCAGATGGGCAACCAGGGGTCGGCGTCCAACGGACTCCGCCGCGGTGTCGAGGCCATCCAGGCCGGCGTCATCGGCAAGGTGACGGAGTTGCATGTCTGGACCAACCGGCCGGTCTGGCCGCAGTCGCCGGGCATCAAGGCGCGTCCGACGGACAAGATGGAGGTTCCGCCGAACGTGCATTGGGCGGAGTTCATCGGCACGGCTCCGATGCGTCCGTATCACAAGGCTTACCATCCGTTCAACTGGCGTGGATGGTGGGATTACGGCACCGGCGCGCTGGGTGACATGGCCTGCCACACGATGAACCTGGGTTACCGGGCGCTGAATCTCACCACGCCGACCTTGATTGAGGCGAAGAACGAGGCGCTCAATCCCGAGACTTTCCCGGGCTGGGCTTCGATCGTTTATCATTTCCCGGCCGTCGGAGGCCGCGGGCCCATCAAGGTGTTCTGGTACGAGGGCAAACTCCCGAGCGGCGAGAAGAACCTGCCGCCGAAGGAACTCTTCCACGGCCAGACCCCGCCCAGTTCCGGTTCGCTGCTGGTTGGCGAAAAGGGCGTCATGTACTCGCCGAACGATTACGGTGCCCAGTGGATGCTTCTGCCCGAGAAGAATTTCGAGGAGTGGAAGGATCCGGCTCCGACGATCCCGCGCAATGGCCGCGACGACCCCGGCATGAAGGAGGAGTGGGTGGCGGCGATCAAGGGCGGGCCCCAGGCGTACTCGAACTTCGATTTCGCCGCCGACATGACCGAGTCGATTCTGCTCGGCAACGTCGCGATGCTGGCCGGTGGCCGAATCGAATGGGATTCGAAGCGCCTCAAGGTGAAGAACAATCGCGCGGCCCAGAAGTGGGTGAAGCGCACCTACGAAAACGGTTTCAAGATGCCGGGTTGATTCCGGGAATGTGTCGACGGCGGATGGCTCCGCCGTTTCGGCCCAGCTCCTTCAGGAACGCCCCCGCTGCGGATTGCCGCGCGGGGGCGTTTTGCTTTTGTGCAGGAGTTGGCCAGGGAAGGGCGGCGCGCTCGGAGATCGCGCCCTGCCGGGAAGTCGGGGATCCGGCGGCAAAGAAAAACCCCGGCCAACGCGGCCGGGGTGTTTAAGGAAAGCCGGGGACCGTGCCTTTGCGGAACGGGTCCGGAGTTGCCGGGGAATCAGGCGCGGGGCGCGAGTTTCTTTTCGATGCGGCTCTTTTCGAGAACCACGTACTTCGGCAGGCCGCTTTCGACGGGGGGTTTGACTTCGCCTTCGATCAGCGGCGCGGCGTAGGCCACGAACTGTTCGTTGGGGAGGAATCCCTCGGCGGAGATCCATTCGCGCGGAACGAAGTGCTCAACGTTCGCGACCTCCGCCAGCGGATGCAGGGCCGTGGACCACTTGATTTTACCGTCCACGCTTTCGCGGACGATCTTGACCATGTTGCCGCTGCGGCCGTCGATGGCCGCCTTGACGGCGGCTTCGCCGCAGGCGAAGGCGTTGGTGATGTCGGTGAGGCTGGCGAAGTGGGCGGCGGCGCGTTGGGCGTAGCCGAGCAGGACGGTCCGGGTCTTGGTGTTGAGTTTGCCCTGGACGAGTTCCTTGAGTTTTTCGGCGGCTCCGGCGAGCACGGGATGACCGAAGGAGTCGAGGCGGGTTTTATCGGCTCCGATTTCCTCGCCGCTTTTGTCGCGGATGCCTTCGCCGACGACGACGATGCAGTACTTGTGGGCCTCGATGGTGGCCTTGACCTGGGCGAGGAATTCGTCGAGGTCGTATTGGATTTCGGGGAGCAGGATGATGTGCGGCGGGTTGGCGGGGTTGCCGCGTTTGGCGAGCACGGTGCCGGCGGCGATCCAGCCGGCGGAGCGGCCCATGACTTCGATGATGCAGCAGGAGCCGTCATCGGTGGCCATGGCGCCGACGTCGATGCCGATTTCCATCACCGTGGTGGCGCAGTACTTCACGGCGGAGCCGTAGCCTGGGCAGCTGTCGGTGAAGGGGAGGTCGTTGTCGATGGTCTTGGGCACGCCGACGACCCGGAGGTCGTAGCCGCGTTTGGCGGCTTCCTCGTGGATTTTGTGGGAGGTGTCCTGGGAGTCGTTTCCTCCGGCGTAGAAGAAATAGCGGATGTTATGGGCGGCGAAGACCTCGAAGAGCCGGTCCATGTCCTGGGCGGCCTTTTCGGGTTTCTTTTTGAAATCGAGCTTGTACCGGCAGGTGCCGAGGGCGGCGGCGGGGGTGTACTTGAGGCCCTCGATCGCCTTCTGGCGTTCGTCGTTCAGATCGACGATGTCCTCGTTCAGGATGCCCAGGATGCCGTTGAGGCCGCCGTAGATTTCCTCGATGCACTCGTGCTTGCCCGCCTCCGTGATCACGCCCGCGATGCTGGCGTTGATGGCGCAGGTGGGGCCGCCCGACTGGGCGACCAACAGGTTTCCGGTGAGTTCAGCCATAAATCGATAATCGACGCGTTCCGAGTCACCCTCCACTCGCTAGGGATGGGTCCCGGGACGTTGAGCCGTCACGTCGAAGATGCCGGACGGGGTCGGGGACCGTCAAAAAGGAAATCTCCCGCATCCCGGGTCCCGTTGCCTTGAAACGCGGTGGAACGGGGCGCAGAGTGCCCGGCCGATGTCGGAACCCTTGCGGCGCTGGACCGAAACCGCGGAGACTTTCTTTCTCGAAGTGATCTTCGAGCAGAGGCGTGGGCGGCTGGCTTCGGTGGTTCGCGGGCTGCTGCATGGGATGTCGCATGGGTATCGCCTGGCGATCAAGTTGCGGCGGCTGCTGTACGACACCCGGATCATCCGGGACACCACCCTGGGGGTGCAGGTGATCGCGATTGGGAACCTGACGGTGGGTGGGACGGGGAAGACGCCGGTGGTTGAGAAGTTCGCCCGGGAGCTGAAGGATCGGGGTCGCAACGTGGCGATTCTGAGCCGGGGATACCGGTCCAAGCCGCCGCCTTTGTCGCGCCGGTTCATCGATCGCCTTCTCCTGCGTCGCGAGCAGACGCCGCCGCGGATTGTTTCGGACGGACGATCCCTGCTTCTGGATTCCGAGAGTGCGGGGGACGAGCCGTTCATGCTGGCGTCGAATCTCAAGGACGTGATCGTGCTGGTGGACAAGGACCGGGTGAAGGCGGGGCGGTACGCGATCGAGAAGTTCGGGTGCGACACCTTGTTGTTGGACGACGGGTTTCAGTATTGGAAGTTGCGAGGGCGCCGGCAGGACGTGGTGTTGATCGACTGCCAGCAGCCGTTTGGGAACCAGCATCTGCTGCCGCGGGGAACCCTGCGGGAGCCGACCTCCCATCTGGCGCGGGCCGGGGTGATTTTCATCACCAAGAGCGATGGGAAGACCCAGGCCCTGCGTGAACGCATCGCCGCCCTGAATCCCCGGGCGCCGGTGATCGAATGCGTCCATCATCCGCTTTATTTCGAGGATGTTTTCACCGGGGAACAGAAGGATATCCGGTTCATCGCGGGCCGCCGGGTGGCGTCGTTGTGCGGGATTGCGCAGCCGGAGAGTTTCGAGGAGGGGCTGAAGAAGCAGGGGGCGGAGCTGGTTTACACCAAGCGGTTCGCCGATCACCACCGCTTCACGCAGCAGGAGATCCTGAACGCCATCAATCGAAGCAAGAAGCGCATGGCCCAGGTACTTCTCACCACCCAGAAGGATGCGGTCCGCTTCCCGAAGCTCGACCGTCGTGATCTGCCCATCTACTTCATGCGCGTGGAGATCAAGATCATGGCGGGGGCCAACGATTTTCACGATTGCGTCGACAAGATCTGTTTCCGCTGAGCCCGTCATGGAGCGAGTTCTTTACATTCTGGCGCGTGGCGTGATCGCGGGTGTCCAGGCCCTGCCTCTCCGCTGGGCCGCCCGCGTCGGGCGCGCTGCCGGGGCGCTGGGATGGTGGCTTGATGCCCGTCATCGCCGCATCGCCCTGCTCAACCTCTCCCAGGCCCTGGGCCAGGAACTGTCCCCGGCCGAAATTCTGGCCCTGGCCCGCGAGAACTTCCGGCGGCTCGGGGAGAATTACGTGTGCGGCATCAAGACTGCGGGAATGACCACCGCCCAGTTGGAACCTCACTTCGAGGTGGTGGGCCTGGAAAAACTCATGGTTCGGGATGCCTCGGGACGGCTTCCGAACCGGGTCGTTGCCATCGGGCATTTCGGCAACTTCGAGCTCTTCGCCCGCGTCGGCGACCGCTGTCCCGGTTATCGCAGCGCGACCACCTACCGGGGCCTTCCCCAGGAATCCCTGAACCGCCTGATGCAGGGATTGCGGGCGAAGTCGGGGTGCCTGTTTTTTGAGCGACGTCGCGAAGGCGGGGCTCTCAAGACCGCGATGTCGGGGCAGGGGCTTCTGTTGGGACTGCTTTCCGATCAGCACGCCGGTGACGGGGGGCTGCGGCTCGATTTCTTTGGCCGGGATTGTTCGACCTCGCCGGCTCCCGCGGTTTTCGCCCGTCGTTACCGGTGTCCGCTGCATGTCTCGGTCTGTTACCGGACCGCGCTGGGGTCGTGGCGGGTGGAGATCAGCGATGAAATCCCGCTCCAGGTCGGCGAGCGGGCGCGGACCCCGGATGAGATCATGGTTGAGGTGAACCGGGCGTTCGAGGTCGCCATCCGGCGTGATCCGGCCAATTGGTTCTGGGTGCATCGACGATGGAAACCCGCGCCTCCCGGCCACGGATCGTCGCCGCTGGGCAGCGCTTCCGCGGTGGCGGTGGGTTAGGCGGCGGTTCCGTTTGATTTCCTTTCCACCGTGCCCGCCTCACCTTCCTTCCCGGGTTCATTCCCCCGTCCGGACCGGGTCCTTGTCCGGGGCGTCAACTGGCTTGGGGATGCCGTCATGACCACGCCCGCGCTGTTGCGGCTGCGCGAGGCGTTGCCTGGGACGCGGATTTCCCTGCTCACACCGTCCAAGCTGGCGGATCTCTGGCGCGAGCATCCCGCGATCGATGACATTCTCGCCATCCCGGCCGGGGCCCGGCCATGGGCTGTGGGGCGATCCTTGCGCGGCCAAGGGTTTGGGGCCGCGCTTGTGCTGCCGAATTCGCCGAGATCGGCGTTGGAATGCTATTTCGGCCGCATTCCCGTCCGGGTGGGATTTGCCCGGGGCTGGCGGCGGTGGTTTCTGAGCCATCCGGTGCCGGCCCGGGCCGCGAGTGTGGCGATGCGAAAACCCGGGCCGTCCGAAGTCCGGCGCCGGATCGAACTTGGGACGGTGGGCACGGCCTTTCCGGTGACGGCGGCCTCGCATCACAGCCTGGAGTATCTCGCCCTGGCGCGGGTGTTTGGAGGTGATCCCGCTCCCCTGGCTCCGTGTCTTCGGGTGACGGAGGAAGAGCGGGAGAAGGTACGCGGCAAGTTCGGTCTTGAACGCGGGGTGCGGTGGGTTGGTTTGAATCCCGGTGCGGAGTATGGACCTGCGAAACGCTGGCCGGCGGAGCGCTTCGCCGCGGCGGCGCGTGGGGTGGCTGCGGTGCGGGAGGTGCGCTGGGTGTTGCTTGGCGGAGCCGGGGACCGGGCGGTCACCGAGACGATCGGGTCCTCGATCCCCGGGTCACTCAATCTTGCGGGAAGGACGAGTCTGCGTGAACTGCTCGCGGTTCTGGCGGAGATCCGGGTGCTCCTGACCAATGACAGCGGTCCCATGCATGTCGCGGCCGCGCTGGGGACGCCCGTGGTGGTTCCGTTCGGAAGCACCTCCCCGGAGCTCACCGGGCCCGGTCTGGCGGGGGATCCCCGGCATCGATTGCTGCGCGCCGGGGTTGCGTGCGCTCCCTGCTTTCTCCGGCAGTGCCCGGTTGATTTCCGGTGCATGCTTGGGATCGGAGTGGATCGAGTCGTGGGGGAGATCCTGGAGTTGCTTGCTGGCGGGTAGACGGGAGTGGGGAGTGGGGAGTGCGGAGACGGGAGTGGGGGGTAGGGAGTGCGGAGACGGGAGTGCGGAGACGGGAGGAGGGGACTGGCGGGGTTCTTG
>CAYZAE010000034.1:17595-31606 GCA_964476125.1 uncultured Verrucomicrobiota bacterium
GGGAGTGCGGAGACGGGAGTGCGGAGACGGGAGGAGGGGACTGGCGGGGTTCTTGCGGGCGTTGGGCGACTCGGGCAGGTTTTGGCTTTGAACGTTGTGAATTGTCGTCCTCTTTTCCTCCCGGTCGCCAGGCTTGTCCCATTCCTGGCTCTCTTGAGTCTCCCGTCGTTCTCGGCCGCGCCCCGGTTGCTGGAGCCCGTGGTTGCGGGCAATACGGTGACGCTCCGGCTTCAGGCGGATGCGGGCGCCTCGTGCCGCATCGAAGGGTCCACGAATCTTTCCACCTGGTTCACGGTGGCGTCCGGGACGGCCCAGGGCGGTTTGCTCACGGTTCAGCATTCCGGTCCGGGCAGCCTGCCCTGGCTGTATTATCGAGGCGTCCAGGTGGGGACGGTGCCGGGCGGAGCCCCGTTTGGGTCGGTGACAGCGGCGGCCAGCACCAATGCGATGGCGACGGCGATCGTCGTTCCGGAGCAGGAGACGGTGTTGCGATTGGAGGGGCCGGGACGGGTGACCTACACGCTGACCTTGCCGATCCACAGTGTTTCAGAGCCGACGTTGGTCAGGATTTCGGCGCTCACCTCGGTCGCGGGTCTTCCCAACCAGCGGGGGCTGTTGGCGGGGGCACGGCTTGAGCCGGCGGGTTGGGTGCCGCTGGCTCCGGTGTTTTTGCAGCTCGATTTCCCGGGTCCGATCAATGCCCGCCAGATCTCCTCGTTCGCCTTCGACAATTCGGGATCGAACCTGCACCTCGTTCCGGACGTCGTGGTGGCGAATGCCGCGACCAACCGGGTCCGGATCCTGGTCAGCCAGTTCCGCAGCCACGGCTGCGGGGAGTTCACCGTCGGCGAATTGGAGACCCAGGCCGCGACCGTGCCGCCGGCGCGACGTGTCGGAGCGCGGGCCGGACTCATGGCGGATATGGCAGGTTGCTATCCGGACGATGAGGCGGAGGCCCGGGAGATGCAGGAGGACCTTGAGGATGCCATTCGTCCGCGGCAACAGGAGGCCGCCGCCATTCTTGGCGCCGAGCGGCAGAGCCAATTGCTCGGCACGGGCTCCGAGGACGGAGGATTCTCGGCCCTGGTGCGGGTGATGGAGAGTTCCGAACAATTCTATCAGCAGGAGCTCCAGAGCCGTGTGCCGGCATCCCTTCAGAAGTGCGCCCTGGCCCGGACCCTGGCGCCCTGGGTGCTGGGCATTGAACGGCAGCGGGCACTGCTGGGCGGAGGAGAGGGAGGCGGGGCACCGTCGGCCAGCGCCGAGCTTCTGTGTGCCGGAGGCCGGCGTTGTCAGGAGCAGGCCATGGAGTGCTGTCGGACCCAGGGTGGGGACACGCGCCTCGTGCAGACGGTGCTGGGCATTGAGCGGCAGCGGGCGTTGCTGGGGGCCGGGGCGGAATGCGGCCAGCCGGTTTCCCTGGAGGACCTCCTCAAGACCTGCGCTCCGCAGTGGTTTGGCACGCTGCGAGTCCGGATCTCGGGCAGGTATCTCCAGACGGTCACCAATGGCCCCTCCCGGTTCCGGCGGTCCAAGGTCAGTGATCTCGTGCTCGAGGCCTCGGTGCTGAGCGCGAAGGTGAAGATCAACCAGGCCTCCCTTTTCGCCCCCGCCTACACCAACATCACCTGTGTTCTGGGGGGCGCCTTCACGGCGTCGGACCGGGCGGAAAAGGTGGAGGAGAGCCTGGAACAGGCCTGCCCGGGAAAACCGGTCTCGCGACGACGGGACGTCTGGGAGTCCTCGGGGAGCACCAATCTCAACCGCATCGAAGTCGAGGCGCTGATCATGGCGCCGGGCACGGAGAATTTTTTCGTCTCGCCCTCCCTTCGGATTCTTAGCGACGACGCGGTCACGGATGCGCGCTGGGTTTATGAGCAGGAAACCAACAAGCGGAGTCAGTTCTCCGATGAGGATTGTCTGACCACGGTGGAAACCGGGGGCAGCTATGAGCGGGATTCGGGAAGGTCGGGCGTGATGGTTTTCGCGAAGGCGACGGAGTTTTCCTGGACGGCGGACACCCTCCGCTACAGCTACCAGGGGCCGGAGGAGATGAGCTTTGATTTTGCGCATCCGTTCCTGGGCACGCGGGAGATCCAGCTGGAACTTCGGCGGGTCAGGTAGCGGGCAGGCCTGATGTTCGTCGTTGGCTCCGGGCCCGGGGAATGTTCCCATCATGCGTCGTGCCCTTACCCGCAGAATCCATCCGATGACCATTCTTGATTCGCACGTTCATTTTTGGAACCCGGGGCGTCTGACGTATCGGTGGCTGGACAAGGTGCCGTCGCTGAAGCGGACGTGGGAGCCGGAGCATTTCGCTGAGGCGTCCAAGGGTCTGGGAGTCGAGGGCATCCTGTTCGTCGAGTGCGGACGCGATCCCGCCGAGAATGTGGCGGAGGCGGTGTGGGTCGGTGAATTGGCGGCGAGGGAGCCGAGGATCCGGGGGATCGTGGCGCATGCCTCCGTGGAGCGAGGCCGTGCCGTTTCGGAGGAGCTGGCGGCGCTGCGCGAACATCCGCTGGTGCGCGGGGTGCGTCGGCTGATACAGGACGAGCCTGATCCCCGTTTCTGCGTGCGACCGGAGTTCATCGAGGGCGTGCGCGCGGTGGGGGAGCATGGGTACACCTTTGATCTGTGTGTTTTCCATCATCAGCTCATGGCGGTGAAGGAGCTGGTTCGGCGCTGTCCCGAGGTCACGTTCGTGCTGGATCACGTGGGCAAACCGGCGATTCGCGAGGGAAGGCTCGATCCCTGGCGGACCGATCTTCTCGATCTGGCCTCCCTGCCCAACGTCTGGTGCAAACTCTCCGGGATGGTCACGGAAGCGGATCATGCGAACTGGCGTCCCGAGGAACTCCGGCCCTACATCGACCGCGTTCTGAACTGTTTTGGTTACGCGCGGACCATGTTCGGGGGCGACTGGCCGGTCTCGACGCTGGCCTCCAGCTACGCGCGCTGGGTGGAGGTGGTGCGGGAGGCGGTGTCGGCGGCCAGCGAGGAGGATCGCAGCCGGCTGTTTTCGGGGAACGCGAAGCGTTGTTACCGGCTTTAGCCGGGCGGCGGGTCCGGGAGGGGGCCCGCTGCGGTTCGTTTCCCCTGCTGGAGAGCATCATTCGAACTTCTCGTTGCCTTGCCGGGGCGGCTCTGTTAGGGCGGGGGCACGCAGCGCCCGCATCCCTCCCGAGCCCCATGAACACCCACGTCCCTCGTCCGCTTCCCCTGCCTCCGTGTGGTCCTCCGGTCCCTGTCTTCCCTGCGCAACCGGCGGAAAAACGGGAGGAACCACCGGAGGCGTCGGCGCATGTCTTCCCGGGGGCTCGGAGGGGCGGGGGGATCCGGGGCAATCCCGGGTTCAGCGGTGGTTTCACCCTGATCGAGCTTCTGGTGGTGATCGCGATCATCGCCATTCTCGCGAGCATGCTGTTGCCGGCGCTGGCCCGCGCGAAGGTCAAGGCGCAGGCGATCAAGTGCGTGGCCAACCAGAAGCAGATCTACCTGGGGTTCCACATGTACGCGGACGACAACCGGGAGCGGTTTCCGGTGCATGGGGACTGGGGCACGGTGGGCGGAAGGGTCCGGACGAATTCCTCGCGTCCGGTGGTGCACGACAGCGTGGGGGAGACCAATCGGCCCCTGAACATCTATGTGCCGGCGCCGCTATCCTGGAAGTGCCCTTCGGACAAGGGGGACAGTTACTGGCCGGCGGAGTCGAAACCGTCCTGCTACGACGGCTGGGGGAACAGCTACCTGCCGATGTGGGCGCTGGATTGGTTCGGCGTGAAGCATGTCACGGGGGACAGCAAGGCGTCCGCCACGAGCCCCGAGGGCAAACCCATCACCACCGTGGAACTCGCCGTGCGGCCGGCGAACAAGATCATCCAGGGCGACTGGCCGTGGATGGGATCGCGCGATGCCGGGGATGGGCGGGTGTCGGCGGCCTCCGCGGCAAAGAGCATCTGGCACAACAACAAGGGCAAGCGCGGCTGGAACATGATGTACGCCGATGGGCATGTGGCGCAGTTCACCTTCCCACCGGGCTATGGGCCGAGTTGGGCAAATCGCGCGGTGAACCAGGATTTCACCTGGTGGTGAGAGGGGGCGCCAACCCCGGGCTGGCGGTCGGCGCCGGGGGGGTGGTATCAAGCGTCACCGAACGCGCATGAATCCGACCCCCGAAACGCGGTTTGCCGAACTCCGGCTTGAACTTCCCAAGGCCCCGAAACCGGTGGCGGTTTACAAGCCGCTGGTGATTTTCGGCAACGCGATCTACGTGTCGGGCCATGGACCCGTGCGGACCGATGGCACCTTGATCACGGGGGTGGTGGGCAAGGATCTGGATCTGGAGGCGGGCAAGCTGGCGGCCCGGCAGGTGGGGTTGGCGATTCTGGCCACCCTCAAGGAGAACCTGGGTTCCCTGGACCGGGTGAAGCGCATCATTAAGGTGCTGGGCATGGTGAACAGTGCTCCTGATTTCTACGACCACCCGAAGGTGATCAATGGAGCCTCCGAACTGTTCGCAGCCGTCTGGGGACCGGATCTGGGCGTCGGCGCGCGCAGCGCCGTGGGCATGGGCCCGTTGCCCGGAAATATCCCGGTCGAGATCGAGGTCATTTTCGAACTCGCGGAAGGCTGACTGGGGAGCGGGGCGTTGGGAGTGGGGAGTGGGGAGTCGTCCCTGAACCATCAAACGATTGGCACCTTTGGACACGATCGATTTTTCCCTGGTGAACGCGGCGGATGTGCCGTCGCCGGCACTTCTGCTGGTGCGTGAGCGGGTGGAGGAGAATCTGCGTCGGATGCTGGCGATGGCCGGGGGACCGGACCGCCTGCGGCCGCACGTGAAGACCCACAAGCTTGGGCCGCTGGTGCGGAGGCAGATGGAGCTCGGCATTCGCCGGTTCAAGTGCGCCACGCTGGCCGAGGCGGAGATGGTGGCGACGGAGGGGGCGACGGACGTGCTTCTGGCCTATCCCCTCGTGGGGCCGGATGCGAAGCGCTTCGTGACCCTCACCCGGACTCTTCCCGGGACGATTTTTTCAGCCCTCGTGGACAGTCCTGGGGCGCTCCGGGAATTCAGCCGGCTGGCGGATGACGGCGGCGATCCTGTGGGTTTGATGGTGGATCTCGATGTGGGCCAGCAGCGGACCGGGATAGTGCCGGGTCCGGCGGCTTTCGAGTTCGTGCGGTCCGTGGCTTCCACGCGCGGGGTGCGCTTCGCCGGTCTGCATGCTTACGATGGGCACCTGCACCAGACGGATGTCGCGGAACGGACCGCGGCTTGTGATGTCGCGTATGCGCCGGTGGAGGCGTTGCGTGGACAGTTGACGGCGGCAGGCATCGAGGTGCCGCGGGTGGTGGCCGGAGGAACGCCCACTTTTCCGATGCATGCCCGGCGGGCGGGCGTGGAGTGCAGTCCGGGCACCTGCGTGTTGTGGGATGCCGGTTACGCGAAGAAACTGCCCGATCTCGATTTTCTGCCGGCCGCAATCCTGCTCGCGCGGGTGGTGAGCAAGCCGGGCAAGAACCGGTTGTGTCTGGATCTGGGGCACAAGGCGGTGGCGTCGGAGATGCCCCAGCCGCGCGTGGTGCTGCTGAATGTTCCGGACGCGACGCCGGTGGCGCACAACGAGGAACATCTGGTGGTGGAGACGCCGGCCGCGGCGCAGTTCGAGGTGGGGAGCGTGGTGTACGGGATCCCCTGGCATGTGTGCCCGACGGTGGCGCTTCACGCCGAGGTCTGGGTCGTGGATGGCGGCGTGGCGCGCGAACGCTGGCAGGTCCGGTCCCGGGCGCGGCGGCTCAATGTCTGAGCGGATCAGGCCAGGATTTCCTTCACGACGCGGCAGGGCTTGCCGTCGGTGAGGTGCTGCTGTTGTCCGTTGTGATGGTAGACCAGCCGGGTGTGATCGAGGCCGAAGAGGTGGAGCAGGGTGGCGTGGTAATCGGCGGGCCCGACCGGGTTTTCGACGGCTTTATGTCCGAATTCGTCGGTGGCGCCGTAGATGGTGCCGCCCTTGATCCCTCCGCCGGCGAGCCAGGAACTGAAGCCCTGGCCGTTGTGGTCGCGTCCGGCCTTTTCGGCGGCTCCGTGGTTTTCGGTGACGGGCAGACGTCCGATTTCGCCGCCCCAATGCACGAGGGTGGTTTCGAGCAGACCGCGGGCCTTGAGGTCGGTGACCAGGGCAGCGACCGGTTGGTCCGTTTTCCGGCAGCAGTCGGCGAGGCCCTTCCGGATGTTCTCGTGGTTGTCCCAGATCTGGCCGTTGACGAAGAGTTGGACGAAGCGGACCCCGCGTTCGACGAGGCGTCGGGCGAGCAGGCAGCGGGTGCCGTACTCGCGGGTGACCGGGTCGTCCAAGCCGTAGAGCCTTCGCGTGGCTTCCGATTCACCCGAGAGGTCGAGGGCTTCGCGCGCGGCGGATTGCATGCGGGCGGCGAGTTCGTAGCTGGCGATGCGGGCTTCGAGATCCGCTTCGCCGGGATGCCGCGAGGCGTGGGCGCTGTTCAGTTCCCGCAGGAAGGCGAGGTTCTGGCGCTGGATGTCACCGCCGTGTTCGGGAGGGGTGTCGAGGTTGAGAATGCGGGGTTCACGGGAGCGGATGACGGTTCCCTGGAAGAGCGGGGGCATCCAGCCGTTGGACCAGTTCCGGGCGCCGTCGACGGGATGTCCGCCGGGGTCGGGGAGCACAAGGTAGGCCGGGAGATCCTGGCTTTCGGAACCGAGTCCGTAGGTGATCCAGGAGCCGAGCGCGGGTCGGCCGGGCTGGGGACGGCCGCTGTTCATCGACCAGATGGAAGGCTCGTGCCCGTTGATGTCGGTGTGCATCGACCGGATCAGGCACACGTCGTCGACGATCCGGGAGAAGTGCGGCAGCAGTTCCGAGACGTCCATGCCGCAGTCGCCGTGGCGGCGAAATTTCCAGGGGCTTCCGAACAGCTTCTTGCTGGCGCGATCGACGAAGCTGTAGGTGATTTCGCCCGGGTAATCCTCGCCGCTGCGACGGGACAGTTCGGGTTTGGGATCGAGCAGGTCGATGTGACTGGGGCCGCCGTGCATGAAGAGCGAGATCATGGCGCGGGCGCGGCCAGGTTGGGCGGCGATGCGGGGCTTGAGATCGAAGGACTGCGGATTCCGGGGAACGTCGGCGGGTGTGGCCAGCAGGCGGTCGTTTCGGAGCAGCCAGGCGAGGGCGACGGAGCCGATGCCGAGCGCATTGCGCTCGAGAAATTGTCGTCGGCTGAACGGGGACCCGGCCCCGGCTGACGGGGGATTGTGTTCGGAGGATCGGGGGTTCATGGGGGGGGAGGGCGGACCGGTCAGTCGAGGTAGAGGAACTCGTTGGAGGCGAGAAGCGCCTGGCAGAGGTTGGTCAGGGCGCGGTCCTCGGGAGCGGGTGAGGAGCCGGGGCTTGGGCCGGGGGATCCGGGTCGGGTGAGGGTGGCGACCTGTCGGGCGAGAAAGTCGCGGGCCTGCACGAGTTCCGGTTCCCCGGGGTTTCGGCCGTAGGCGATGCGCCAGGCGGCGGTGATGCGCTGGTCGGGAGCGGCGCCGGCCTCCCGGCGGACGCGCTGCGAGAAGAGGCGGGCCTGTTGCAGGATGAATTCGCTGTTCATCAGCATCAGCGACTGGGGGGCGACGGTGGAGGATTGGCGACGTTCGCAGTTCACCTCCATCACCGGGGCATCGAAGGTGTTGAGGAAAGCGAGGGGGCGGCTGCGTCGGACCTCGACGTAGATGCTTCGTCGGAACTCCTCTTCGCCGAGGGGGACATCGACCGGCATTTTGTTGTCGCCCTGTTTGCGGTCGACGCCGACGACGATCTGGCCGACGACATCCTCGCGGACGGGCACGGGTGTGCCGTACATGCGGTCGGCGAGCACGCCGCTGGTGGCGAGCAGCGAATCCCGGAGGGACTCGGCGTCGAGCCGTTGCACCGGTCTTTTCCAGTACCAGCGATTGTCGGGGTCCTTGTCTGCGAGGGCGGGGTTGTTTTCCGAGGACTGCCGGTAGGCGGTGGAGGTGACGATCAGTCGGTGCAGTCGTTTCAGACTCCAACCCAGGCCGGAGACGTGGCCCGGTTGATCAGGAGCGTGGGGGGCGGTGAACGTGGCGGCGAGCCAGTCGAGCAGTTCCGGGTGGGACGGGGTTTCACCCTGGAGCCCGAAGTCGGCGGGTGTTCCCACGAGGCCGCGACCGAAATGGTGGAGCCAGACGCGATTCACGAGCACGCGGGGGAGCAGGGGATTGTGGGGGCCCGTGAGCCAGCGGGCGAAGGCGAGGCGGCGTCCCGAGGTGGGCACGGGGTCAGTCGCCTTGGCAAGATCGGGGGAGGTGCCGGGGTGGGGCAGCACGGAGAGGGTGCCCGGGGCGATGAGTTCCTTGGGCTGAACGGGGTCGCCGCGGTGGAAACGTCGCGTTTCGGGGGGCGGACCGGCGGGTTCAGTGAGCGGGCTGATGAAATCCTCGGCGGGTTTGCGGGCCCGGATTTCGGCGATCCGGGCGTCCATGGATTTCAGGTCCTCGGCCGCCTTGGGATTGTACTGGTAGAGAACGCCGGGATGGATGTTGGCGCTGGGGTTTTCGCGGAGCAGACGCTTCTGTTCCTCGGTGCGTTTTTCGGGGGCGGTTTTGAAGGCGGCCCAGAGGGGTTCCCGCAGGGGGACGTCGAGTTTCTCGAGGTGTTTCCTGAGGGCGTCGTCGAGGTACTCCTGCTGCTTCTTCTCCTTTTCGGCGCCGAGTTTGCCCGCTTCGGACTCGATGGCGGCGGCCTGGGCGCGGTCGGCGTCGGTGTAGAGCGAGACCCGTCGTTCGTTGGGCGACCGCCAATTCTTCCAGTCGTAGGCCGGCTCGAAGATCGCGCGGAGGCGGTAATAATCGGCCTGCGGGATGGGATCGTAGCGGTGGTCGTGACACTGCGCACAGCCGACCGTGAGGCCGAGCAGGGAGGAGGAGACGATTTTGAGGGTGTCGGCCATCACCTGGTTGCGGGCGGCGGTGGCATCGACGCCACCCGAGGCGGTGCCGTCGGCGGCCATGCGAAGGAACCCGGTGGCGACGAGCCATTCGCGGGTTTCGGGATCGAGGGCGGCTTGTTGCGGGGTGGGGTGACGGAGGAGGGCGAGTTCGTCGCCGGCAATCTGTTCGTGGAGGAACCGGTCGAGGGGTTTGTCCTCGTTGAGCGCGCGGATGACGTAGTCGCGGTACTTGTAGGCGTGGGGCCTGGGGAAGTCGTCGTTGGTGTAGCCGTCGGAGTCGGCATACCCGGCGATATCGAGCCAGTGCCGGGCCCAGCGTTCGCCGTAGCGCGGGGAGGCGAGCAGGCGATCGACGAGGTGTTCGTAGGCTTCCGGGCTGGAATCGGACTCGAAGGCTTCGATTTCGGAGCGGGTGGGAGGGTGACCCCAGAGATCGAGGTACAACCGGCGCACCTGGGTGGCCTTGGGGGCGTCCGGGGAGAAGGTGAGCTCGCGGGTTTGGAGGGACTGGGCGAGGAAGGCGTCGATGGGGGTGCGGATCGAATCCCGGAGGGGTGGGGAGTTGGGGCGGGGAACCGTGGGGCGCTGGATGGGTTGGAACGACCAATGCGACTGTTCCTCGGCGGTGATCTGCATTCCGGCGGGGAGGGAATCGGGTTCAGGTCGGGCGGTGGGGGCGCCGGATTCGATCCAGCGGCGGAGCAGTTCGATTTCGGCGGCGGAGGGTTTCCGGTCGCGTTTGGGCATCTCGCCGGATTTGACGAGGCGGTAGAGGGGGCTGGTGTCGGGTTGGCCGGGGACGAGGGCGGGGCCGGATTCACCGCCGCGAAGGGCGAACTTGCGGAGGCGCAGGTCGAGTCCGCCCTTGAGGGCATCGCCTTCGCCATGGCAGTCGAAGCAATGGGCTTTGAGGATGGGTCGGATGTGCTGTTCGAAGTGGAGACTGCCGGTGGTTTTGGAAGCCGTTGCGGAGGCGGGAGCCGGGGCGGCGTGGGCGGCAAGGGCGAGTTGTAGCGCGAGGAAAGTCGCGACGACCCGGAGGGTCGTCCACCGGCGAGGGGTGGCGGCGGGTGGGATGGGAATGCGGACCCTGGCTAGCACGGAGTTTCCGCTACCACCGGCGTGGCTGCAGGGCGAGCGGAAATACGGTCTTGGGGGAGTTCGGGTTGGACGCGGGGCCTGGGGCTGGAAAGGATTCGGTCGGTTCCACATGCGCATCCTTTTCATCGGAGGGACGGGCAACATCACGACCGAGTGCACGCGGTTGCTCCACGAACGCGGTCATGAGATCGGGGTTCTCACCCGGGGCAACCGTTCGATTCCCGAAGGTTACCGGGCCTTCCGGGCCGATCGGACGGACCGCTCCGGGATGCGCGAGGCTGTGCGCGGCTGGAATCCCGAGGTGGTGGTCAATTTCCTGGGGTTCGAGGTGTCTGACCTCGAGGTGGACCGGGACGTCTTCGGGGACGGGTTGCAGCAGTATGTGTTCATCAGTTCCGCGACGGTGTACGAGAAGCCGCCCCGGAAACTGCCGATGACGGAGGATGGGCCGCTGGGGAACGCGTGGTGGGAGTACGCCAGGAAGAAGCTCGCCTGCGAGGAATGGTTGCGGGCGGAGGGATGTTCCAAGGGGTTCCCCGTGACCATCGTGCGTCCCTCCCACACCTATTCGAAGCTCTGGGTGCCGAATCCTGTCTCAAGCGGGAGTTTCAGTTATGCCCGCCGGATCCTTGAAGGCAGGCCCGTGTTCGTGCCGGATGACGGGGAGAATCCCTGGACCCTGACGGCTTCAGCGGATTTCGCGGTGGGCCTGGCTGGGCTGGTGGGAAATCCGGCGGCGATCGGGGAAGCGTTTCACATCACGAGCGACGAAGTGCTGACCTGGAACCGGATCGTGGCGGAGATCGCGTTGGCGCTGGGCGTTGAGTCGCCGAAGGTGCTGCGGGTTCCGACGGATCGGATCTGCGAGGTGGCGCCGCGATTGACCGGCAATCTGAAGGGGGACAAGGCGCATCCGGGCGTCTTCGACAACGCAAAGATCAAACGGTTCGTCCCGGACTTTCAGTGCCGGGTTCCGTTTCGCGAGGGCGTGCGGGAATCGGTGGCCTGGCTGCTGGCCCATCCCGAGCAACAGAACCTGAGCGAGGACGTGGAACGGATGTGCGACGACGTCGCCGGGGCCCGCTGACGGGCGTGGGTCGTGGGTCGTGGGTCGTGGGTCGTGGGTCGTGGGTGGAGAAGAGTTGGGAGTGGGGAGTTAGGAGCTGGGAGTGCGCGTCTTGCGACCTTCGACCTTCGACCTTCGACCTCCCCACTCCCCACTCCCCACCTCTCCCTAACCCGCAGTTGCGTGCCTTCAGGCGTGAGGTCAGATTGCGAAGCATGAACTCTCGGTGGACGAAGCTCCTTGCGGCGGCGCTTGGCCTGGGAATGGCGGCGGCGGCGGTGGCGCAGATGGAGGGGGGCCGGCCGCGATGGCGTCAGGCGGCGCAGGTGGGGGCCGGACCGGTCGACCGCGGGAACGTGCCGACCTGGCCGGTGGCGGAGAAGTTCGAGCGGGATCTCTTCACCTTCGCCCGCGTTCGGTACACCTCGAATGGGCGTGAGCGGAGCAGTTATGCGTGGTGGACGGACTACCCGGACGCGGATCTCAACCTTTCGTTCCGGCTCCAGCAGCTGACGTCGATGAAGGTCAGTCCGGAGCCGAAGATCGTGGAGCTGACGGATCCCGAGCTGTTCGACTATCCGTGGGTGATCATGAGCGGTGCGGGAAACATCGAGCTCACGGATCGCGAGGCGGAAAGGTTGCGGACGTATCTGCTGAACGGGGGATTCCTGATGGTGGACGATTTCTGGGGCCAGACCGAGTGGGACGGCGTGGCGCGGGCGATGAAGAAGGTGTTTCCCGACCGCGAACCGCGTGATGTTCCCCGCAATCACCGCGTTTTCCAGAGCGTGTACAAGCTGCCCGAGGAGCTTTCGCTGCAAACCTGCAATGTGCGCGCGGCCGTCGCAGGCCGGGAGACGGGCAAGACCTGGGAGGACAACCACGAAGGCGGGAACACCCAGGACCTTCATTTCCGGGCGCTCTTCGACGACAAGGACCGGATGATGGTCTTCCTCTGCCACAACACCGACAACGGGGACGGCTGGGAGGAGGAGGATTCCGATCCCTGGTTCTTCCAGACCTTCTCGGAGAAAAAGAACTACCCGCTGGCGATCAATATTCTGTTCTACGCGATGACACACTGATGGGGTCGGTCGTGCGTCGTGGGGCGTGGGTCGTCGGAGTGGGGAGTCGGGAGTCGGGAGTTGGTGTCCGGGCGGCCCGCGCGCGCGGAGGCGAATAGGGAGGCGAGGGATTCCGACCTCATGATCAGGGCGTCGCGCAAGACGGCCAAGTTGGGCGCCGGGTCCAGGGACTTGGCAAGGGCGGCGGGCTTGGAGATCGTGCGCCACCGAGGGGATTCACTATGAACACGAGACTGGCCATCACCATGGGCGACCCTGCGGGGGTCGGGCCGGAAATCTGCCTTCGACTTCTCGCCGATTCTGAATCGTGCCGGATCGCCGTGCCGGTGGTGTTTGGCGATGTCGCGGTGCTGCGGGAATGTTCGAGGAGAACCGGGTTGCCGTTCACGGCCCCCGAGTTTTCCCAGGCCGCGTGGGACTCGGGATGGCGCGAGGTGACAGGCCCTGCGGTGGTGGATCTGAAGGCGGTCACGATGGCGGATTTCACGCCGGGAACCATCGGGGCGCCCACGGGTCGTGCGGCCTACACCTACGTCGAGCGCGCCATCGACGCTGCCCTGGCCGGGCAGGTGGCCGGGGTATGCACGGCACCGCTGAACAAGGAGGCCATGCATCTGGCCGGCATCCGGTTTCCTGGCCACACGGAAATCTTCGCCTCCCGCACCCGAGCGGAGCGGTCGTGCATGATGCAGTATTCCGAGGAACTCACCTGCACCTTCGTCACCGTCCATGTCGGCTATGCCGAGGTGCCGAAGTTGCTCACCCAGGATCGGATCCTGGATGTCATCGAACTGACGGCGGCCGGGCTGGAGCGGATCCGGGGACGGAAGCCGGTGATTCTGGTGTGCGGGTTGAATCCGCATGCGGGCGAGCATGGATTGTTCGGGGACCGCGAGGAGGAGCGCATCATTCAGCCGGCGGTGGAGCAGGCCCGGGCGCGGGGCATCCACGTGGAGGGACCGGTGCCGCCGGACACCGCGTTTTTGGCCGCGCGGCGTCGGACGACGGACGCGGTGGTCTGCATGTACCACGACCAGGGTCACATTCCGATCAAGGCGCTGGCCTTTGAATCCGCGGTGAACACCACGCTCGGGCTGCCGATCATCCGCACCAGTGTCGATCATGGGACGGCGCTGGACATCGCGTGGCGGGGGGAGGCGAATCCCTCGAGCCTGTTCTCCGCGGTGCGGTTGGCAGTGCGCCTGGCGGGAGGATGATGATGACGCGGAGTCGAGCCCTGCATGAGGGGCGGAGGAGCTGAATGAAGAAGAAGGGCACACGAAGTCGGGTGACGCCGGAGATCCGCCATGCGGTGCCGGCGGATTACGAGGCGGCGACGCGGATTTTCAGCGGGCCGCGGGCGGTTTGGGGGACGTTGCAGACGCCGTACCCATCCCCGGAGCTGTGGCGAAAACGCCTGAGCGAACCGGAGCGCGGGGTGACGACGCTGGTGGCGTGCGTGGAAGGGGAGCCCGTGGGCATGCTCGGGATCCATACGCATCCGGATCTTCCCCGGGTGCGGCACTCCGGGTGGCTGGGCATGGGGGTGCGGGACGACTGGCAGGGGCGGGGGATTGGCACGGCTCTGATGACGGCGGCGATCGATCTGGCGGATCGCTGGCTTGGACTGAGCCGACTGGAGCTGGACGTTTATCCGGACAACGACGCCGCGGTGAAGCTGTACCGGAAGTTCGGGTTCGAGGTGGAAGGCACGGCCAGAAAGGCGTCTCTGCGGGAGGGACGGTTGGTGGATGTGCTGAAGATGGCGCGGTTGAAGCCTTGA
>CAYZAE010000034.1:31706-45822 GCA_964476125.1 uncultured Verrucomicrobiota bacterium
GCCCCGTCGCGTGGCGACGGCCGGAGAAGTCTAGGCTACGACCGCCTTCACCACATCGCCCGCGACATCGGTGAGCCGGAAGTCGCGGCCGTTGAGGCGGAAGGTGAGCCGTTCGTGGTCGAAGCCGAGCAGGTGGAGCAGGGTGGCGTGGAGGTCGTTGACGCTCACGCGATCGACGGCGGCCTTGAACCCGATCTCGTCGGTTTGACCGTGGTGCACGCCGCCTTTCACGCCGCCGCCCGCGAGCCAGTAGGTGAAGGCGTGCGGGTTGTGATCCCGGCCGGGTTTGGAGCCCTTCTGCGAGACAGGGAGCCGGCCAAATTCACCGCCCCAGATCACCAGCGTGGATTCGAGCAGCCCGCGTTGTTCGAGATCGGCGAGCAGGCCGGCGACGGGTTGATCCGTTTCGGCGGCGAACCCGCGGTGGTTGCCGAGAATGTCCTCATGCCCGTCCCAGGACCGCTGGTTCTCCATGCCGCCGGAGTAGATTTGGACGAAGCGGACACCGCGTTCGACCATGCGCCGGGCCATGAGACATTGGGCGGCGAAGTGGGAGCAGGGTTTGCGATCGAGCCCGTAGAGTTCCTTGGTGGCGTCGGATTCCCGGTCGATGGCGAAGGCTTCCGGGGCGGCGCTTTGCATGCGATACGCCAGTTCGAAGCTTTCAATGCGGGCGGCAAATTCGCCTTCGACGGCGGTGGGGGCGGGGCGTTCGCGGTTGAGGGTGGCGAGCAGGTCGAGTTGGGCGCGCTGGGAGACCTCGGACATGCCGGCGGGCGGCCGGAGGTTGTCGATGGGCTCGCCCTTCGGCCGCAGCCAGGTGCCCTGGAAGACGCTGGGCAGGAAGCCGGCGCCCCAGTTGTTGGCGTTGCCCTTGGGCAGGCCGCGGTCGAGCGGATCGCTCATGACCACGAAGGAGGGCAGGTTGCCGCTTTCACTCCCAAGCCCGTAGGTGGTCCAGGATCCGACGCAGGGCATGCCCATGCGGGTGGACCCGGTGTTGATCATGAACAGCGCCGGGCTGTGGTTGTTCGACTCGGTGTGACACGAGTGCAGGAACGCCATCTTGTCGACGTGCCGGGAGAGGTGCGGGAACAGGTCGGAAACCCAGGTGCCGCTGGCGCCATGGCGGGCCCAGGCGAAGGGCGATTTCATCAGCGGCCCGACCGCACCCGGGAAGAAGCCGGTCTTGGTGTCGAAGTCGGCGAGTTGGGTGCCGTCGCGGGCGGCGAGTTCGGGTTTGTAGTCCCAGGTGTCGACCTGGCTGGGCCCGCCGTTCATGAACAGCCAGATGACGGAGCGCGCGCGGGCGGGGAAGTGGGGCGCGCGCGGGGCGAGGGGGTTGAGCGCGAGGGCCTGGGCGGAGGGAACGAGCAGGCCGGAATCGCGGAGCAGGGTGGCAAGGCCGAGCATGCCGGCCCCGAGGCCGGCGCGCCGGAGGGCGTCGCGACGGGTGATGAGTTCACTGGACATAGACGAATTCGTTGAGGCCGAGCATGGCCTGGGTGAAGTCGGTGAGAGCGAGGGTGCGTGCGCGGGCGGGTTCGTGAGCGCCGCGGTAGGTGGTGGACTGACGTTCGAGAAAGGCGGTGGCGGCGGTGAGTTCGTTGGGGGTGGGGGCACGGCCGAGGGCGAAGGCGAAGGCGCGTTGGGCGGCTTCGGAGAATGGCGTTTCCGCACGGGGTGCGATGCGCTCGGCGAACCGGGCGGCCCAGGTGCGCAGGTGCGGGCTGTTCAGGAACAACAGGGCCTGGGGCGCGACGGTGGTGGCGGGTCGGGTTCCCTGGCTGACGAGCGGTTCAGGGACATCGAAGACCTGCATCGCTGGCACCAGTTGGCTCCGTTTGACGGTGAAATAAATGCTCCGCCGCGTGCTGGCCTCGTCGAGGGTCCCCGGTCCGAACGGTCGCTTATCGAGCACGCCGCACACAGCGAGCACCGAGTCCCGGATGGCCTCCGCCTCCAGGCGCCGCGGTTGGAATGATCGGTAATCGGCCGGATCCTCGGGAGAGACCTCAGCCGTCCGTGTCTCGGCGCGGGTCGTCGCCTGCTGATAGACGGCGCTGGTCATGAGCAACTGGTGGATGGGACGAAGGCGCCATCCCTGGCGGATCAGTTCGCCGGCCAGCCAGTCGAGCAGTTCGGGGTGCGTGGGGCGGGATCCCTGGGCGCCGAAATCATTCGGGGTTTCCACCAGGCCGCGGCCGAAATGATGCTGCCAGAGCCGGTTCACGATCACCCGGGCCAGGAGATGGCCGGCGCCGTGGTCGGTGTCGGTCATCCAGTTGGACAACGTCCGGCGGCGGCCCGAGAACTTCGCCCCGGCGGGAGGTTGCCAGGACCACCGGTTGGTTCCGGGGCCGTCTTCGGTGGCGCGGCTGAGCACCGCGGGAAACGCCTGGGTGGCGACGCCCCGTTTGAGGTCGGTGCTGCCGCGCTGGAGAATGTGGGTCTCGGGAAAGAAATCCGCGCCCTGGGTGTGCATGCGCACCGGGGTGTTGCCTTCGGTGCAGGTGAGGACCTTGGTGCGTTTGGGCTGTGGGGCGGTCCGGGCGTGGGCCTCGACGGCCTCGGCGAGCTTCCTCCAGCCGGGGTCGGAGTGTCTCCACCAGTCGCGCAGCGTTTCGCGTTCCGCGGGGGCGAGCTCGGTGCGGGACTGATCGGTGGAGGTCTTGAGTTTGGCGAGCAGGGAAGCGATGGGGGCGGGCAGGGCGTTGCCCTCGAGATCGGGCGAAGGTTCCGAGCCCACGGAAAGTCGGAGGTGCCCGAGGTTGTGGCGGGTGTTGACCTTGAATTCCAGGACCACGGTGAACCGGAGGCCGTCGGGGTGACCGATCGCTTGCGCGAATTCGAACCCAGCGGCGTTCGCGGTGCCGAACTTGGGGTCGATGGCCCAGCCCGATTGCGGGTTGTCATCGAGGGAGGCGGCGATCCCGAGGTGATTGGAGTTCTGCTGGAAGGTGGCGCGGGGTCGAACGAGCGCGACTTCGTTGGTGGTCGAACCATCGAGCGGCGAGGTGAACACCCGGATCCGGCTCAGGGCAAAGTTTCCGTTGTCGGCGCGACCTGGCCCGCCATGAACCAACCCGGCGTCGGGCAAGGCCTCGAGGCGCAGCGATTGGATTCCGGTTTCGCGGAGTTCGGTGGAGAAGGTGTACCGGTCCGAATCCCCGTTCTTTCCCTCGGCGAGATAGGAGCCGTCGTCGAGTCGGCGGAAGGTGGCGCCGGCGTCCGATCGGGTGGTGCTGAAGCTGAGTGTTTTCCAGGCGGGTCGGGAGGGCAGGGGAGCGCCGCTGGCGAGCCAGGCGTCGAAGCGCCCTGGCAGGTCGCGGGTTTCGTAAGCCTTCAGGGCCTGGGTGAGCGGGGCGTGGGCGGTATCGAAGGCCTCCTTCGCGCGGCGATGGGCAGCAGGATCGAGGTCGAGATCGAGTTCGCTGCGCACCGTGGTCGTGAAGGTGGCCAGCAGGCGATAGTAGTCCTGCGCGGTGAAGGGATCGGATTTGTGATCGTGACAGCGGGCGCAGCCGATGGTGATGCCCAGCATGGCGGTGCCGGTCGTGGCCAGCATGTCGTCCATGGCATCGTAGCGGGTGCGCTCGACCTCGTTGGCGGTGATCTGGGTGGGGAACACGCCGGCGCCGAGGAAGCCGGTGGCCATGAGCGCCTGCGGGTTGTCCGGTTCAAATTCATCCCCGGCGATCTGCCAGCGGACGAATTGGTCGAAGGGCAGGTCCTCGTTCAACGCGCGGATGACGAAGTCGCGGTAGTGATAGGCGGCAGGGCGGTCGTAGTCGTGTTCGAACCCGCTGCTCTCGGCGAACCGGGCGACGTCGAGCCAGTAGCGGGCCCAGCGTTCGCCGTGTTCGGGGCGTTGGAGCAGGCGGCCGACGAGGGCATTCCATGCCTCCGGGTCCGGCGCGAGATCCTGAACGTAGGCCTGCACCTCTTCCGGTGTGGGGGGCAGTCCGAGCAGATCAAGGTAAGCGCGACGGAGGAGCGTGGCGCGGTCGGCGCGCGGAGAGGGGCTCAGTTTTTTGGCCTCAAGCCGGGCGAGAATGAAGGCGTCGACCGGCGTGCGCCCCCAGTCCGCGCGGGAAACCGCGGGCGGCGGCGTCGTGGCGAGCGGGGCGAAGGACCACCAGGTGGGGCGGGGCTTCGGCGTGGAACCGGGAGCGGTGGCCGTGTTGGTGGGGTTGAGCGCGGGGTGGCCTGCCGGCAGGGGAACCAATGGCGGAGGGTTCGTGCCGTTGGCTGCGGCGCCGTGGGCGGGGGCTTGGGCGTGGGGCAGCAGCAGGACGGCTGCGCACAGGACGGCCGACGTCAGGACGGACGTAAATCGGCGAATGGACGGGGGCCGTTTCATCGGGGCGATAACGCTTCATTTGCGCCCCGCCCGGGTCGCGCTGGCGAGCAGGAATTTGGAGTGCTGCGACATGTCGCAGCTTTCGATTCGCCGATGCATCGCCCCCTGATGCCGGAGCGCTGGCCTGCGTTGGGTCCCTGCCCCGCGGTGAATCCAAAGCGGTGACATGTCCCCGCAGTCCACACGCCAAGCTCGCTGGGGAGGGGGCCGCAACGAAGTCGGCGATGACGGTAGCCGCAGGATTCGCTGCAGGTCCCGGAATCAGGGCCGGGTCGGTGACTTGCGGGGGGCCTGGAGGTTGAGCGTTCCCAGATCGATGACCTCGTCGCCGGAGCCTGGGCCCGGAGCTGGGACGGTGATTTCGGTGTCGAGGCTTCCCACGGGGTTGGAGGGGTCACGCCAGAGCATCGGATTGTTCCAGGGGCCGAAGAACTGGAGGGCCAGTCGGTACCTGCCAGGTTCGACATTCTCGATCCGGAAGCGACCTTCTCCGAGCCAGGTGAGGCCGTGGTGACGCTGGGCGAGATGCGCGGCGCGGACCTCGGGTTGGTTGAGCCAGTTCCGGCGTTCGGAGGGGGAGACCGATCGGGGCAAGGGCAGTTTCATTTCGACTGTGGTGAGGCCGCCCAGGTTGGATTGCCAGTCGAGGTCGCGTACCTGCTCCGGAAGCTGGATCCGTCCGACGAGGGTTCGTCCCGATTCCCCGAAGCGCAGGTCGGTGGTCTGGCCGGGGCGCACTTCGAGGGTGCGTTGGATCAGGACCTGTTCCTGGGTGCCGGGGGGAGCGGAAGGTTTGAGCTGCCGGCTGATCTGGCATCGCCACAGGCCGGTCGGGATGCCGTGGAGGACGAACTGACCGTCGGCGTTGGGGATGGCCTGGAGCGATCCGGCGAAATCGACGGCGCCGAGCCGGGGGCTTGCGGAGTAGACGCGAACCACGAGGTTCGAAATCGGAAGGCTGGCGGGGCGGATTCTTCCGGCGATGGAGCCGAAGGGTTGGAGGGTGATGCGCAGAGGTTGATCCGAAGAAGCGCTGTCGATCTCCGCAAAGCCCAGTTCTTGATGCATGGCCACCACGGCCGCGCGTGGGAGGAAGGCAGGCAGAGTGAAGCTGCCGTCCGGCCGGGTGGAGGCGATGGGGCCCCGTTGGGAGGAAATCAATCGACCGCGCAGGGCCTGTAGACTCCCGAGGTGACGGAAGGCGACGTCGGCACCGGGGATCGGGGACCCATTGGGTGCCACTACGACCCCGGTGATTCCCTTCGATCGGTGGAGCAGGAAGGCATGGTCGCGCGAACCCTGGGTGGCAATGGGTCCCGTGGACTGGGCCCCGTAACCCTCCGCCATCACCAGAAACCGGGACGTCGGGCGCGCGGGTGCGTGGTGGGCCAGTTCGAATCGGCCGCGGGCCGAGTCCTGGGACGACGGCCACTGCCGGATCCAGAACTCTTCGGAGGGATCGAGCCATTCGGAGGCGTCGGGTGGGAAATCGAAGAATTCGGCCATGGCCTCCCAGACGGTGAACTGGGGGATCGGTTCCCCGGAGACGGCGTCGAGCACCCGTCCGGTGAAGCTGAAATCCGGGACGAGCGCCACCTGGATCGAACCGGTGTCGTTGGTTCGGACGACCTGCTGCTGGGGCGCGAATCCGGGAGCCAGGATTCCAACCACGAGCGACTCGGTCGGGACGTCGGTGAGCACAAACGATCCGGTGGGATCGGTGGTGGCGAGGCGTCGGGGGGAGACGGTTTGTCCAGGGGCTTCGAGGGCTGCGAAATTGAAATCGAACGGGAAGGTGGTCCCCGCGGCCATGTTTTGTAGGAGCGCCTCGGGCGGCTTGATCGAGAGCACACCGACCGTGGCGCCGCTCACCGGCCGATCGCCGGCGACGACCCTGCCGCGCAGGTCGCGTCCACGGCGGAGCCTGAGTTGGGCGTGGCCCATGCCGGGTCCCACCTGGAACGGGGTTTCGAAGGGAGCGAAGCCGGCGGCATCGACGCCGAGTCGCACCCCGCCGTTGTCGAGCACCACGAAGCGGAAACCACCGCGGGCATCGGTTTCGGTGCTCTGGATTGGGCCGCCTCCGGGGCTTTCGAAGGCGAGCCGCACGCTTGCTCCGGGCACGGGTTCGCCGCGATCGGAATACACGGTGCCCTCGAGGGCGCGTCCCCGGGTGAGTCGGAACTCCGCGGTGCCATCGCGCAGGTCCCTGCGACGGACGGCGCCGTCCCGTGGCTGGGTGTTCTCGGTTTCCTGGTACCAGCCGGGGAGAAAGTCGGGCTTGGTCACCTGAAAGCTGAGTGCCCTGGCCTCCCCGCTGAACCCCGTGGTGGACCACCGGCCATCGGCATCGGTGGTGACGGTGGCGGTGGAGTTGCCTTGGGAGGGATCGGCGAAGGGGCCGCGTTGGCCAATCTGGACGCTGGCCCCCGCGATGGGGTGTCCGGAGGTGTCCACCACGCGACCGCGCAGGGTGGGGGGTGGGAATTTATCTGACCGATCGGACTGATCCGACCGATCGGACTGATCGGACCGATCTGACCGATCCGACTGATCCACTTTCTCCACACTTCCTCCACTGACGAGGATCGTTCCGAGATCGATTGGGGCAGGTGCCTGCCCGGAAACCGGACCGATCACGATATTCGTGTAAGCGTGGTGCAGGCGGCCCCGTGTGCCCTGCTCGAAGGCGAACAGGGCGTAGGAACCCGGGACCACATTTGCGATCTGGAAGGTGCCGTTGGGGGCGATCAGAAACTCGTAGGGTGTGTGGGGAGGGGGGCGGTTCTCGCGGGCGCGCTTTTCGAACCACCGCCGGCGCTCGGCTTCGGAGGCGAAGGCCTGGTAATCCCAGAATTGGAGTTGTCCCAGGCTTCCCCGGAAGCCGGTCCAGTCCGAGGTGGCTTGATCGGACCGGATCGCCAGACGGCCGTGCAGCGTTTGTCCCCGGGGCGTGACGTCGATGCGGGTCACCTTGCCGGGGGTGGGGGTGACGGTGGTGAGAAACGAGGAGATCGGGTGGGGGGTGGCTTTGGCGAAGGCCTGGTCGAAGTGTTGGCCTGGACGGATGCCCAGTTGAGATACGAGGGCCGAATGGCTGGCGGACCCGGGGTGATTCTTCCAATGGATCAGCGAATACGAACCCTGGGGGACCCGCGCGAATTGGAAGCGCCCCTGCGCATCGATGCGGCTTCGGTCGGTGAAAAGATTGGGGCGGGCGTGATTCACCAAGGCCACTTCATCCCCGGAGGCGAAACCGTCCGACATCCGGCAGGTGCCCTCGATCTGCCCCCAGGGAACCAGGGGAACGACGCCGGTGCGCTTCAGTTCCTCCACCGCGATTTCGGCGTAGCCATGCTCGGGATGGGTGGCCGCCAGCCTCCTGGCCGGCTCGGGGGAGGCGAGGTTGAACCTGCCGTCCGGACCCGCGATCCGAATGAGACTTTCCTGGCCCGGGACTCCGGCGAGTTCCCCGTCATGCACGGTCAGTGGGAAAAAATCCAACACGCCGATCCATGAACCGGCCACGGGCTGGCCCCGGGCGTCGACGATTCGGCCGGTGAGCTGGGGGACGTCACGGAGTTCGAGCGTGGTCTCGGTCTGCTCGGAACGGAAAATCACGCCCGAGGCGGCCTGGCGTCCGTCGGGGGCGACCGCCGCCCAGCGGATTCCGAAGTGAAGACCGGAGGACTCGATGGTGCGCTGTAATTCCGCGCCCTCCGGTTCATCCGATAGCCGTTCCCATTGGAACGTGTCGGCGTCGGGTGCTGTGGATGAACTTCTTCCCAGATACCAGTGGAGCCGGGGGACTGGCTGCTTCGTGACGGCATCGATGGCCCGGACCTTCATGGCAACCGAGCGCGGAGCTCGCTGGGTGTCGGTCGGCCGCGCGCTGGAGCGAGGGGCGGACGCCGCAGGTGCAGGAATCGTCGGGGATGCGGGCGCGCCGACGGTGACCACGGGTGCGGGATTGGGAGGCGCAGCAGGGGCGGGAGTGGGGGCCGCGGATTTTCCGTTCGTGAGGCTCACGGCGGCGAGAACTGCGACCAGCACGGCGCTCCAGGGGAATCCGCGGGAGGATCGCCGGTACCCGGCGATGGCTCGGATCCGGAGAGTGAGCGGGTGGGTGGGCTCGAGAATGCCGATCAAGGCGGGTTGGAGATTTGGAGCGGACCAGCGTTCGAGCATTTGAACAATGGTGCGGCCGTACGCGCGGGCCTGGGATTCGCCGAGCACATCCAGGGCGAGGGCGTCGGCGGCCAGTTCGCGGTCGTGGCGGAGCCGGCGGAGGGCGAACCAGATCACCGGATTGAACCAGTGCAGAGCCAGCAGGACGGTGGCGAGCAGGTTGATGGGCAGGTCATGGCGCCGCACATGGGCGAGTTCATGGAGGAACACGTGGCGGAGGGCCGCGGGTTCGAAGTGTCGGGAGAATCCGACAGGCAGGAGCAGGCGCGGACGGAGAACGCCATGGATGGCCGGGCTTCCGACCTGGGAGGTTTCGAGGGCTTCGAGAGGGATTTCGAGACCCATGCGACGTCGGCAATCCTCAAGCAGGCACTCGGCCTCGTGGTCGAGGGGTTGTGCGTCCCGCTGTACCCGGTGCATGAAACGCAGGTTCTGAACTCCGATCCGGAGCAGGAGCGTGAATGCGCCGAGGCACCAGAGCCCGAGGAGGAGTTGGGTTGTTGTTGGCTGGGGCCGGGTCGGGCGGGGAGTGGCGGGGGGAGGGGTGGTCGGGCCGGTCTGAACAATCCCCGACCGTCCCGACTCGCGGGGGCTGGCGTCGGGCTCCCGGGTTCCCTCAGCGAGCGATCTCGGGAGGGCGGATGCGGCAGGTCCCGTCGCAGGGACGTCGTGGGTTGCGGCCGCTCCAAGGTGGATCGCCGGCCTGGGTGCGGGAGACGCGAGCGCATCGGGAAGGCGGGTAACCACGGCAATGTGTGCGGTGGGTCCGGGAACCAGGTTGAACAGGCTCCAACTGGATTCGGGGACCCAGGGCAAGGCGAGCCGGAGGAGCACCAGCCACCAGAGCGCGTGGCGCCAGGCGGGGGCGAGGCGTGTCCCGAGAAACCGCTGGACGAGCAGCACCAGTCCGACCAGCAGGGCGGCGGTGACTGAGGACCAGCCGAGGCGTCCGAGGAGGAGTTCGAGGGAGAGGTTCATTTCATTTCTCCTTCTCTTCGAGAATGGCCTTCAGCTGGCGGATTTCGTCCGGGGACAACTCGGTCTGCTTCACGAGGGCGATCAACATCGAGGCGGGCTCGCCCCCGAAAATCCGTTCGAGAAAACTTCGGCTTTCGTGGCGGAGCGAAACTTCGCGGTCGAGGCGTGGGCGAAAGACGTGCCGGCGTCCCTCAAGGGAAAGGGACAGGGCGCGCTTTTTCACCAGACGTTCGAGGAGCGTGCGGATGGTGCGGGGGGCCCAGCCCTTGCGTTCGACGAGCTGGGTGACGATTTCGGGGGTGGACTGCGGGGATTTATCCCACAGCACCGACATCACTTCGCGTTCGGCTTCCGAGATCCGGGGCGGCCTGGGGGAGGCCATGGCGGGGATGAAGGCGACAGGTGGAGCGCGGGAGGGCTAGGTCTGTCGCGGGGACGCAAGAGGAAAGGCGGTGGGTGGGTGGGTGAGGAGTGCCTTGCGTGATTGCAATGGGTGGGGGTCCCCCGCGAGCATTGGAGCACGGACGCCATTTCCTGACGGACCGATGAACTCCAACGCGCGCCTTCTGCTGGTTGACGACGATCCGCTCCTCCTTCGCATGGCGGGAGCGGCGTTGAGGCATGCCGGTTACGAGGTTCTGGAGGCCGCAAGCGGGCTGGAGGGGTTGACGCTGGCCATGGAGGAACGGCCTGATCTGGTGTTGCTGGACGTGGTTTTGCCGGATCTGAGCGGGGAGCAGGTTTGCCGGCGGATCCGGCAGTGTGCCGAGATTTCGGGCATCTTCGTGGTCCTGATTTCCAGTTACCGGACCACTTCGGGCCATCATGTGGCGGGACTCGAGGCGGGGGCGGATGCGTACATCGTGCGGCCGATCGAGGGGCGTGAATTGGTGGCGCGGGTGCAGGCGTTGTTGCGGCTTCACCAAACCCGGACCTTGTTGCGGCAGGCACGGGAGGATCTCGAGGGCCTGGTGGCGCTGCGGACCACCGAGCTTACGTCAGCGCAGGAGCGGTTGATGGCCGAGATGTCGGAGCGGCGGGAGTTGGAGTCGCAGTTGTTGCGGACCCAGAAGCTGGATGCGGCGGGGAGGTTGGCGGCGGGATTGGCGCATGATTTCAACAACCTGCTCACGGTGATCTCCTGCAATGTGTCGTTGATGCTGGAGAATCCACAACTGGGGCAGGAACTGCGTCCCCGGCTGGCCGACATCCTGCGGGCGACGGAGCGTGGGGCGGAGCTGACGCGGCGCCTGTTGATGTTCACGCGTCAGGAATCGCACCGGCCCCGGCCCTTCGATCTGAACGGGTGCGTGGCCGAGATCGCCGGCATGTTGCGGAGCACCCTGGGCGAAAAGATCGTGGTCAGCATCGATCTCGAGCCGGGTCTTCCCCGGATCTCGGCGGACCCGGGCATGATCGAGCAGACGATCGTGAATCTCGCGGTCAACGCGCGCGATGCGATGCCCCGGGGCGGGAAGCTGCGCCTGAGTACCGCGGTGCGGAGCGTGGACTCCTCCGAGTCCGCGAGCCGGGCGCAGTCCGCGGCTGGCCAATACGTGTGCCTGACGGTGTCCGACGAGGGGTGCGGCATGGATGCAGCCACGCGGGAGCGCATCTTCGAGGCGTTTTTCACCACCAAGGCGCCGGGCAAGGGGACCGGGCTCGGTCTGGCGACGGTGCATGGCATTGTGGCGCAGCACGGGGGCTGGATTGAGGTTGAATCGGAGCCTGGAACCGGCGCGACGTTCCGGGTTTTTTTTCCCGCGTTGGATCTGTTGGAGTCCCCGGTAGGAACGGGGGACACGCTGCAATCGGCCTTCGATTCCGTATCGGCCCCGGCGCCACCGGCCACAAGGACGTCGTTGCCTTCCTTGTCGTCCGAGGAGGCGACCTCCGCATGGCGTGGGACCGAAACCATCCTTGTGGTGGAGGACCAGACGGCGGTCCGGACGGTGGCGAAGACCATTCTCCAGTACCTGGGATACCAGGTGTTGACAGCGGAATCCGGCGCGGCGGCGCTGGAGCTTTGGCCCACGCACCAGTCCGGGGTGGATCTGCTGCTCACCGATGTGGTGATGCCGCTGGGTGTGGACGGTCGGGAGCTGGCGGCGCGACTTCGTTTGGACAAGCCCGACCTGCGGGTGGTCCTGATGAGTGGTTATGGTGCCGAGGGGGAGGGGCCGGAGATCGAGATTCCGTCTGATTTCGTCTATGTCTCCAAGCCGTTCGATCCTGCGGCTCTGGGCAAGGCGGTTCGGGAGTGCCTCGACCGGGGACGGGATCAGGACCGGGACCGCGACCGGGGCCGGGGCCGGGGTCGCGGTCGCGGTCGCGGTCGCGATCAGGGCTGAGTTCGGGAGGCGGGCGGAGCTGTGGGGAGGGGGCCGGAAAACTTTGGGACGGTTGTTTAGCGCGGTTGCTGGAGGCGGGCGCGGACGATCTCCGGGAGGTACTTGGTGGGAACGGATCCCGCGCCCATGACTGCCTCGTGGTAGCGGGCGAGGCTGAACTGTTCGCCCAGTTCGCGGGAGATGGCCTGGCGGAGACGGTAGTGGGCCATGCGACCGACGAAGTAGGTGCTGAGCTGGGTGGAGGATTGCTTGGCCCGGATGACCTTGAGTCGGGCCTCCCCCTCGGACTGGAAGGCGCCATCGATAAGGAACCGGAGGGCCTGCTCATCGGTCCAGCCGGAGCAGTGCATGCGGTGGTCGAGGATCGCGTTGGCGACCGCGCGGAGGTAGAACTTGAGCTGGTTCAGTCGGAGCCGCAGGTCGCCGTCGCCGTAGCCCTGATCGAGCATGGTTTGCTCCGTGTACACCGCCCAGCCTTCGATATAGACGCCCGACTGGAGGATGCGCCGGATCAGGGAGCGGGAGCGGTTGGAGTATTCCAGCTGCACGTAGTGACCGGGATAGGCTTCGTGGATGGTGAGGATCTGCAGCATGTGGCGGTTGTACTCCTCCAGGAAGCTGCGGACGCGATCGGCACCCCAGTCGGCAGGGGGCGGGCTGATGGCGTACAGACTGGACGCCTCGGGGGCGAGCGGCGGCGACGATTCGAGGTAGGCGATCGAGTTGCCGCGTTTGAATTCCGGCATCTCGATGATCTGGCAGCGGTCGGGGTCGGGGAGCCGGAGAAGATCGCGTTCGCGGATGAAAGTCTTGATGCGCTCAACGGTGGCGCGGGCATCCACGACGAGGTCCTCGGGACGTCCGTGTTCCTGGCTGACGGCCGCAATCACGCGCGCGACGGTGGTGCGACGGCCCTCGGTGTCATCGGGGGGGAGCGGTTCCTTCGGGAAATAGGCGCTCCAGAGTTGCCGGGAGACCACGTGCAGTTCGCGGTTCACACGTTCGAACTCCGTTTCGGCATCGGCGAGGACCTGGTCGGCGGTGAGACCGGCGTCGAGAACCAGGTCCAGTTTGCGGGCGAACTTGCGTCGGCCCAGTCGCCAATCGCCATTCGCGCGTTGTTTCAGGGGGCCTTCGAGAAACTGCTGGTAGTCCTTGAGGGCGGCGACGACGGGACCTGCGGCCGCGCGGAGGGCGGGGAGTTGGGGGGTGTTGCCGGCCAGTTCGAAGAGGTCCTTTTCGTAGAAGCCGATGGAACCGCGGTTCTGCCGGATGGCTGTTTCGAGAATGGGGAGCGGGGGGCGGCGGAGTTCGGTTTTGGCCGTGGCGACGATCTGCGGGAGCACCCGCATGCGGGCGATGACGTTCGAAATGTTGGTTTCCGCGGGGAGGGGGGACTGGGTGAGCAAGGCGTAGACGCTGTCGCTGAGGTAGCTGTTGTAGACCCGGGGATCCTCCTCGAACGGCCGGGTGTTCGCGGCCAGCCAGAGGCTCGTGTCCAGGTCGTGCTGGAAGATCTCGAAATCGATCCGGCCATCCGGGGACAGCGCGTTGCGGTCGATGGTCCGCGAGAGGTCCCGGAGGGTTCTTCGGGTCAGTTCCAGGCCTCGCTCGCGTTCGGCGCGGGTGGGGTTTTCGAGGAGATGATCGAAACGGTGATCGCCGAGTTGCGTGGCGGTGAGCGGTTCGAGTCGGAACCTCGCCTCGAGGTAGGATTGGAAGAGGGCGGCCAGGGACTCGTCGGCACTCGCTGCGCGGAGTTGTGCCCCCGTGCCCATGAGGGCGGCGAGAAGGAGCGACAGAAGGGCGAACCGGGGCGCGGGGCGGAATGGGGCGTGGGGTTTCATGCGTGCGGCGAGGACGGCATCGGACCGACGCGGATGTTGCTCGGATCCTCCCCGGTTGTCGCGGGCGGAGTTTCCCTGGAGGAAAGGCGGGGAGGTTCCCTGACGAAAGACCTGTCCCCCTGTTGTGGGCGCGAAATCGCTCACCGCCTTGGTCTTCGTCTTAAACTTAATCGTAATCGTAATCCTCCTCCCCGTTCCCTTCCTCCACCCACCAAAGACCCACCCACCAAAGACCTGTCCCCCTGTTGATCCTTCGGTTTGGCCGAGTCGGCCTGGTTCGGGCGGGGTGACAAGGAGGTGGGAGGGGGCAACAAATGACCTGTCCCCCGGTGATGGCCGGGGGGAGGGGGCCAGCGGTGGGATGGGGCATCGACCAAAGACCTGTCCCC
>CAYZAE010000035.1:0-40759 GCA_964476125.1 uncultured Verrucomicrobiota bacterium
CGAGGACCAAAGACCTGTCCCCCTGTCCCTGTGGAAGGGGGTGTGGGCCGGGAGTAGCCGGATGGCTGGGGTGTCGGCGCCAGAGAGAGGGATTCCCAGAGGGACAGGTCTTTGGTCCGGGAGAACCGGAGAGGATCCGGATTACGATGACGATTACGACGAAGATTAAGGCGAAGGCGACGCGCCTAGGGGGACAGATCCTTTACGCCCCCAGACCCCAGACCCCAGACCCCAGACCCCAGACCCCAGACCCCAAAATCAGGCGCGCGCGGCGTTCTGACGGCTGCGGCGGACCCAGACGAAACCGCCCAGCGCCAGCGAGGAAATCAGGGAAACGGCCCAGGGTTCGGGAACAACGACCAGCTGGCCGCTGTGAATCTCTATTCCGGGTTCAGCGCCGCCGGGAGCCACGAATGTGGTAGGGGTTGGATCGGGATCCGTCCACGTCCATACCAGCTCCAAATCGTAGGATCCGGCGGAAACACCGCGCGTATCGAAGATGAACGTGCCGATGTTTCGGGTTTCGTTAGCCGCCAAGGTCACCGTTCCATCTGCTGTCGTTACCCCCCAATAGGCCAGATGAAGCGTATTATCGGGGCTGATTACGGTTCCGTTGTTATTCCCCGCGAACAAGGTACCCGTCGTCAGATCCCCCGCTTCGATGGCGGGGCCGAAAATCGATCCGAATCCGGGACCGCCATCGGCCACCTGCATGTAGAAATTCAATCCCGCGACATGGAGCGGTGACGAGGAGGTATTGCGGACCTGAAGAGTCACGGGCTGGCCAGCCATCTCCGGCTGAAGATTGTGACTGCCCACGATCACCTGGAAGGGGTTGCCGGCGCCCGACACCGATGCGGCGGCGAGCGCCAGACGAAGGTCGGAAAAGCTGGGGAGCAGCTGGATTTCCTGGCTGTTTTTCGCGTCCACGAACGACTGGATCTGCTGGGACACGATCGCGCTCTGCTGCGCGGGCGTTGGCAGCCAGGACAGCACCCCGGAATTCTCCCCAGATACTGCTTCGTTCAAACTGACTTCCGCATCTCCTTGCCGGCTTCGAGGGGTGGAGCCGGAGGACAGCTGACCCACGGTTCCGAACGAGAGGCGAGACAACTGCTGCGGCACCGGGCGGAGATCGAGCGCCTCCGGGGTCTGGATCAGTTCCCCGTCCCGTTCCACCCCGGTGGTGAACAGGGTCCGGCGAAACGCGCCGTCCCCGACATTTCGAATCAACCCCCTGGAGGAAAGACCCTTGGACTGACCGACAGCCGCTGTGGAAACCGTGATCGAATCCTGGGTCGACTCGGCCCGGGCCATCCCCGTGCCAGCGATACCCACCCCGAATCCCGCGGCCAAAAGCCAACGAAACGCAGGGTTCGAAGTGCGCCGAAAGCCACGATTCTTGCTTCCACGATTCATAGGCAGTTCTCTTCTACGCGTTAAGACTTACGAATAGAACCATAGAAAGCGGGTTCACCCCCAGCCTGTCAAGACATCAGGCCATTCAGTGACTTGGAGAGGTTCTTTCGCAGCCAAAGCGGACGCGGACTCCCGCCCCGGCCCTGCCCCCTCCCCGGCACCTGGCCGAGGCAGGGCGTTGGACTCCTTGTTTCTTCCGAAGCCCCTCCGGGGACCGCATCCCGGGACAAAGGACCGGGTGGGACGGCGACCTCAGGGCCGGGATCACACCGGCGCTACCCTGGGGAGGGTCACGGGGACCGTGGATTCGACGGGGTGCCGCCTCTTCAGCAGGACGTACATCGCGGGAATGACGTAAAGCGTCAGGGCACCGCCGCAGATCAATCCGCCGATGACGCCAATTCCCATGGAGACCCGGCTCTCGGCACCCGCGCCCAGGGCGAGCGCGATGGGAAGGATGCCCAGGATGGTCGCGAGGGTGGTCATCAGAATGGGTCGCAGGCGCGCCACTGCCGCCTCGCGGACGGCGATGCGCACGGTTGCCGCGCCGGCTTCCAGACGCTGGTTCGCGAATTCCACGATCAGGATGCCGTTTTTCGTGACCAGTCCGATCAGCATGATCAGGCCGATCTGGGAAAAGACATTCAGCGTCTGACCGAACAGCACCAGAGATACGAGAGCTCCCGCCACAGCCAGGGGTACGGTGAACAGGATCACGAGCGGATCCACGAAGCTCTCGAACTGCGCTGCCAGGACGAGGTAGATCAAGACCAGGGCCAGAAGGAAGACCCAGCCCAGCGACGAGGAACTCTCCACGAAATCCTGGGCCACACCCGTCAGCGCCGTGGTAAACCGCTCGTCCAGCGTCGCCCGCGCGGCCGATTGGAACGCCTCCACTCCCTCCCCCAGCGTACGCCCCCGGTCCAGGGTCCCCGACACCGTCGCCGACGCGTAACGGTTGAACCGGTAGAGTTCGGGAGGCGCGCTGCTCTCCTCCAGGCTCACGACGTTCGCCAGTGGAACCTGGACCCCGCCCGCCGTGGTCGCCAGCAGTCCGGACAGGATGTCGGGCCGCGACCGGAAATCCCGGGTGAGCTGCCCGATCACATCGTACTGTTTCCCGTTGTAGATGAAGTAGCCGTAGCGCTGCCCGCTCAACGAGGCCTGCAGGGTTTGCGCGATGTCCTGCGCCGTGACCCCGAGCGCCTGCGTCCGATCCCGGTCGATCCGCACCCGCACCTCCGGCTTGCTGAACTTCAGATCGCTATCCACGAAGGTGAACACCGGACTCTTCCGGGCCTCCTCCAGGAACCGGGGCAGCACTTCGCGGAAGACATCGATGTCCGCCGTCTGGATCACGAACTGCACCCCGCTTTGATTGGACCGCCGTTCGCCGATGCTGGCCTCCTGCGTGACGTTGACCCGTGCCCCGGTCATGAGCCGCGGCAGGTCCCGGAGGTCGAAGGCGATCTGCTGCTGCGACCGTTTCCGCTGGGACTTTTCCTTCAGGAACAGCCTGACGAACCCGGTGTTGATGGCCCCCTGCACCCCCTGGGCGCCGCCGGAACCGGGAACCTGGGTCATCTCGAATCCAATCTCCGGCACCCGCTCCTCGGCCACCTTCTCGAGATCATCGACAAACCGTTGCATGTAATCGTAGCTCACCCCCTCCGGCGCCGTCGCCCGCAGCCACAATCGGCCCCGGTCCTCCAGGGGGGAGAGTTCCCGGGGCAGGCGTCCCATCGACCACGCGATCGCGCACCCGGCCGCCGCCAGAATCACCAGAGCCACCCAGCGGCGGTTCAGGAACCCCGACAACCCCCGCTCGTAGCCGGACTCCATCCCCCGGAAGAACGGCTCCGTCCGCCGCACCAGCCAGCCTGGACGCGCATGAGTCTTCAACAGCCGCGAGCTCAGCATGGGCGTCAGGGTGAGGGCCACCACGGCCGAAACCAGCACCGCCCCGGCCGTGGTCACGCCAAACTCCCGGAACAACCGCCCCGACAATCCGCCCATGAACAGGAGGGGCAGGAATACCACGGCCAGCGTGATCGTCGTCGAGACCACCGCCGTGAAGATCTCCCGCGTGCCCGCGATCGCCGCATTCATCGGATCCATGCCCGACTCCACCTTCGCGTACACGTTCTCCAACACCACGATCGCATCATCCACCACCAGCCCGATGGCCAGCACGATTCCGAGAAGGGTCAGCGTGTTGATGGAAAACCCGGCCGCCCACATGATCGCGAACGTCCCCACGATCGACACCGGGATCGCCACCACCGGAATCAGCGTCGTTCTCCACTCCCGGAAGAACGCGAACACCACCAGCACGACCAGGACGAAGGCCACGAAAATGGTCTCCGTCACCTCCAGCAGCGATCGCCTCACGTACTCCGTGTTGTCGAAGGAAACCTCCAGCGTCACATCCTCCGGCAACTCCCGGCGAATGCCCCCCAACCGACGTCTGATCTCGTCGACGATCGCGATCTGGTTCGCGCCTGGTTGCGGCCGGAAATAGAGCCCTGCGATCGGTCGTCCATCCACCTTCAGCGCCCCGCGCTCGTTCTGGGCTCCGATTTCCGCATAGCCGACGTCCCGGAAACGCACCACTCGGTCGCCCTCCCGCTTGACGACCAGCGCTTCGAACTCCGTGGGTGTGCTCAGCCGCGACTGGGTTTTCACCGGCAGCTCGACCGATTCCCCTTCGATGCTTCCTGACGGCAGGTCCAGGTTCTCGCGCGACAGGGCGCGCCGCACATCCATGGGAGACAGCCCGTAGGACGCCAGTTTCTGGGGGTCCATCCACAGCCGCATCGCGTAACGTTTTTCGGCCGGCTGATCCACCGTGGCCACGCCGGGCACGGTTTGCAGCCGTTCCCTCAGCGCATCCGCCATTCCCGAGAGTTCCAACTGCGTCCGCCGTTCGCTCCGCAACGCCAGGCCGAACATCGGGCTCGAATCCGCATTCGCCTTGTTGAGAACCGGCGGATTGGAGTCGGCAGGCAGATTGCGGACCGCCCGCCCCAATTGATCCCGCACGTCGCTCGCCGCCGTGTCCAGGTCCGTCTCGAGCGTGAACTCCACGGTGATCGAACTCACCCCTTCCCGGCTTACCGAGGTCAGGCTGCGAATTCCGGCCACCGTATTCACGGCCTCCTCGATCGGCTCGGTAATCTGCGCCTGAATCACCTCCGCCGACGCCCCGGAGTAGGTCGTGGTGATCGAAATGGTCGGAGGGTCCACCGCCGGATACTCGCGAACCCCCAGTCCCCACAGCCCAAGTCCGCCCAGGATGGTGATCAGCAGCGAGATCACCACCGTCAGCACCGGTCGACGCACACTGATTTCGGCCAGGGTCATGCGTGGTTCCTTCTTCTCCTCACGAACCCGAAGCCACCGCCGGGCGGGGTGTCTCGACCACCGGATCCACCTCCATGCCGGCCCGCATCTGCTGCAAGCCGGAGGTGATCACGACATCGCCCGGCTTCAGCCCCGACAACACGTGGACCGACGTTTCGGTCCGAGTCCCGGTTTCGACCGGGCGCCGAACCACCTTGCCATCGACCGCGACGAAGACGTTCTTGTCGGCCACGCCGGGGATCACCGCCAGCGCGGGTATCAGGATCGCGTCGCTGACTTCGGACAGGGTGATTTCGACGCTGGCGAAGGCCCCGGGCAGGAGGCGGCCCTCCGGGTTGGGACAGACCGCGCGCACGAGCAGGGTGCGTGTCATCGAATCGATGCGGGGATCGAACGCGTAGATCGACCCCGTCGTTCGCGAGGCCACGCCCGCCACCGAGAAGGTGACGGGACTGCCCTTGCGAACCCTGCCCGCAAGCCGCTCCGGCACGGGGAAATCCACCTTCAGACGGTCCAATCGCTGAAGCGTGGCCACGCGGCTGCTCGCGTTGACGAACGCGCCCTCGCTCACGAAGCGCAGCCCCACCACGCCGTCAAACGGCGCGCGAATCTCGGTCATCGCGATCTGCGCCTGGGTGAGGGCGACGTCCGCCTCCTGGACGGCGACGTCGTTCAGGACGGTGTCCAATTCCTCCTCGTTCGCGATGCCGTCCTTGAACAGCTGTTCAATCCGCCGCTTTCGTCGCAACGCCAGTTCCCTCCGGCTGCTCGCCCGCGCCAGGGTCGCCCGGAGATCGTTGTCGTTCAACTTCACCAGCAGGTCCCCCTTGGCCACACGCCCGCCTTCCTCGAACAGGATCGCCACCACCTTGCCATTCGTCTCCGCCTGCAGTTCCACGCCTTCCTCCGCGCGCAGGGTGCCGGTCACCTGCACCGTCTCGGCAAAGGCCTGGGGCTTCACGAGGAAGCTCGAAACACGCAACGGCGCGCCTTTTCCCCGAGCCCCCTTCTCCCGATTCTCGGCTTTCCCGGAGCCACCCGCACCCGCACCCGCACCCGCACCCGCGAGCCGGGTCGGGTCCGCGTCCTTGCCCGCCCCCCACTTCCGGAATCCATACCCACCGCCAGCCACCAGGATTGCCGCCGTTGCCCAAGTCAGGAGTCGCTTCATGGAAGATGCCTGGATCAAATCGGAACGGGAAGGTACCCGCCCAATTCCTTCTCCAGATGGGCCATCGCCGCGAAGACGACGTGCTCCGCCCACGGCCGCCCCACGACCTGCACGCCGATGGGCAGCTTGTTCCGGCAGGTTCCGCCCCGCACCACCCCCGCCGGGTAACCCGTCACGTTGTAGATCGAGGTGAAGGACGACCCCGGAAGGTCCGTGACCTTGTCCGGATCACCGATCATGGGCACCGAAGTGGAGCGCACCGGGCAAATCAGGAGATCGTACTTCTCCATGAACGTCAGGATTTCGGTCTTGATGGCGTCCTGGCGTTCGAGCATCGACACGAACTCCGCGACGGGCACCTGCGGCTGGTCGAACTTCCGGGCCGGCCCGGGCACCAGGGTGTGGTAGCGGTCCGTGAGCCGTTTCTGCCAGGCATTGCCGTCCCCGGAAGTCAGCTTCTGCCGCAGCTCGGTCGCCTCCATGATCCGTGGCGGAACATCCTCGCTCAGGGCGCATCCCGCGTCGGCCAGCGCCTTCGCCGCCGCCTCGATCACCGCCACGACCTCCCGCGAAGCCCCCGCGGCACCGGGTCCCTGCTGGGTGTAGAACGCCACTCGCAGCCCGGCGAGCTTCACCACCGTCGGATCCCCCAGGGGCACCGCCTGGATCGCGGCGTCGATAAAGTCCGGCCCGCTGATCACCGGGAGCACCAGCGCAAGGTCCTCCACCCGGCGCGCCATGGGACCCAGCTGCTGGTAACTGTCGAAGGCCCCGCCGTAATCGATGATGTGACCCGTGCGCGGCACCCGTCCCGAGGTCGGCTTGATGCCTGCGATCCCGCAGGCGTGGGATGGGCCACGGATGCTTCCGCCAAAATCACTCCCGATGTCGAAGGAAGCCCCGCCCGCCGCCACGATCGCTCCCGCGCCGCCGCTGGAGCCATAGACCGTGTACCGGGGGTCGTAGGGATTCCGGGTCATCCCGTAGAGGATGTTGGCCGTGGTCCCGAGCCCCGACAGTCCGCCGGTGGTGAATTCCGGCGTATTGGTTTTTCCAAGAAGAACGGCACCGGCGGCACGTAGTCTGCCAACGACTGTAGCGTCTCTCGGAGGAACATAATGCGAGCGACCCTGTGTGCCGCCGGTGGAAATCACACCCTCCGTCTCGATCGAATCCTTGATCGTCATCGGAACCCCATGCAGCGGCCCGAGCAGGACGCCCCGCGCCTGGGAATCGTCCGCCGCCTTGGCCTCCTTCAGCGCCCGCTCGAAACACGGCATCACCACCGCATTCAGCATCGGATCGACCTTCTGAATCCGCTCGATGTGGCGCTTCACGACCTCGGTCGAGGAAACCTTCTTCTCACGAATCCACTGCGCGAGCTTCGTCGCGGACATGAACAGGACGTCCTCACTCCGGTCGCTCGAAGTGCGGTAGCCGGCCGCCACGGCGGCGCTGCGAACCGACGTCGTCGCCACGGCCGCCAGCAGCGGACCGGGGAGCCAGCGTTGGGCGCGACCGCGGCCGGTCAGAACCGCACGACGTGAGACGGGACGGGACACGGGGGCGGGGTTGGAACTGAGGGGAGGATGGGCGTGGGAATTCATTCGGGGTTCAGCGTTGAAGTGCTCTCGAGGGGAACGATTTCAGGGGGGATCACTTGGAGGCCAGGGACGTCGCGGGAGCCTTCCAACCCCCGGTCCGCTCCAGGTGCAGCGCCACGGCGAGGATCCGGTCCTCGCACCACGGCTGGCCGACAATCTGCAACCCGAGCGGCAGACCCTCGGCCGAAGTCCCGTACCGCACCACCACCGCCGGCCAGGTGGTGAGGTTGTAGATCGAGGTGTAACCCGCCTTCTGCGGCACCGGCTTGTCGTGCGCGGGAGCCGGATACGCGTTCACCGGGCAAAGGATGATGTCGTAGCTCTTCAACCAACCCAGCAGCCGGCTCCGCAACGCGTCCTGCCGCTCCAGGTAATCCGTGAACTCCGCGGTCGGAATCGTCCGGCCCGTCAGGTTGATCTTGATGCCCGGGGACGGTTCCGTCGTCCCGGCCCGGTCGAGCAGCCGCTGATACCAGGCGCCCCCATCGGCCTTGGTCAGCTTGTCCCGGATTGTCCCGCCCTCGGCGTCGCCGCCGTGGAAGTCCTCCTTCACCCGGCATCCGAGCTCTTCCATCACCTTCGCCGCCGCCCGCACCATGGCCTGGGTCTCGGGAGTCGGCGTCACCACCTGGTTGTCGACGTAGTACGCGACCCGGAGAGTCTTCAGCTCGACGGTGGCCGGGTCCCCGAGGGGCGCAGGAACCGCCGCGGCATCCCTGTAATCCGGACCCGAGATGATCGGGAGCACCGTCGAGAGATCCTCCACCCACCGGGCCAGCGGTCCCAGTTGCTGATACGAATCGAAGGCTCCGCCGTACCCGGGCCAGTGCCCGGTCCGGGGCACACGACCGGTGGTGGGCTTGATCCCGGCCACCCCGCAGGCGTGCGCCGGGGACCGGATGCTGCCGCCGAAATCCGAGCCGACGTCGAACGGCGAACCGCACGCCGCCACGATGGCCCCCGCGCCACCGCTCGAACCCCGGGGTGAATGCGCCGTGTTGTAGGGGTTGTTGGTCTGGCCGTACACGAGGTTGTAGGTGCCCCGGGTGCCGCCGCCCAGGGTGAATTCCGGCGTGTTCGACTTGCCCAGCAGGATGGCCCCGCCCTTCCTGAGACGCGCCACCACGGTGGCATCCTTGGACGGAATGAAACTCTTCAGCCCGAGCGAACCCGCGGTGGTCACCACGCCTTCCGTCTCGAGGGAATCCTTGATGGTGAAGGGCACGCCATGGAGCGGCCCCAGCACTTCGCCGCGAGCCAGCCGTTCGTCAGCCGCCTTCGCCTCCGCCCTCGCCCGGTCCGCACACAACGCCACCACCGCGTTGATTTTCGGGTTCACGGACTCGATCTGCTTCAGGCACGCCTCCACCACCTCCAGCGATGACACCTTCTTTTCGCGGATCATCCGACCCAGCTCCGTCGCCGATTTCCTCACCAACTCCCCCGACGGACCCGTCACTGCCGCCGACGCGGTTTCGGCCCAACGCCCGGCCGCCAGCATGCCGCCCGCCGCGGCGGTGCCGGCGAGAAAGCGACGGCGGCTCCCCCGCCACGGTGGCACGGCCGTCACGGGCCCGGAGTCCTGGAGGCCGACGCCGGCACCGACAGTGACGGTGCCGGGGGTGGTATCCGGGTCGTTCTCGACTGGAGTGATGTGCTGCTTCATGGAGCTCGCTTGGGTGTTCATGGTTGGGGTCTTTGAAAAGGAAGGGGCGCACGCCACGGCCGCTAGGGAGTGGAGCCCCCGAGCCGTGCTCCGCCCGCCGGGGAGGTCCCGTGCCAATACTCCTCCGTCGTGCCGGGGAACGCTTTTTTGGGAATCATCGAGTGGATGCCCTTGGTCCCGTCCACCACCTGGGTCACCCGGAAATCGACCGCGATCGACGAGAAGGTGAAGGCCCGGAAGAAGTCCCACCCGAATCGGTCGGACAGCAGTTGGTTCGTTTCCAGAATGGCCATCCGCATCGCGTCGTCGAGGTCGGGATCCAGTCCGAACGCGAGATGGTGGGTGGCCGTCTCGGCCCTCGGGGCCTTGAGGGTCCGTCCCTTGTGCAGGAAGAAGCGGAACACCGCCGTGTTCGCGGTTTCGATGGCGTTCACCGTCACTTCCCCGTCGCCCTGCGCGGCATGCGCATCCCCCGTGAAGAAGAGTGCCCCGGGATGGAACACCGGCAGGTACAAGGTCGCCCCACGCACCAGTTCCTTGCAGTCGAGGTTGCCGCCGAACCGGCCGGGCGGACCGCTTCGCCGGTTCGGTCCATCCTCGACCGGTGGCAGCGTTCCCATGACCCCCATGAACGGCCCGAGCGGCACCTCCACCCCGGCCTCGAAAAGTCCCACGCCGCGCTCCAGATCGAGTTTCACCACCTTCGTGTAAGGCCGGGGAACCTTGTCCGGAATGCCTCCCCTCCCGGGCATCGTCGACACCGTCCCATAGGGAATTCTCGGAACAACCGCGAGAATGCGAACCTCGATCGAATCCCCGGGTTCCGCCCCCTCGATCGCCACCGGCCCGACCAGCAAATGTCCGTTGGTGATGCCTGCCTGTCGCGGCGTCTCGGCCAGCACACGCAGGGTTTCCGAAAGGCATGGATCATTCGTGGTCACGCTGAGTCCTTGCTCCCTCAGCCATTCCCCCGGCCCCTTGTCCGACCATCGCGCCCCTCCCCCGGTGTCGAACCGCACCGTATCCCCGGACCGAATGGTCAGGATGGGCGCCTTCTGCGACGGGAAATTTCCAATCGCGGAGTTCTCCGGTGTGAGCCGGACGTGATGATCCCAGGAAATCCCCTCCAGCCCCGCCCCCACCACCGCCCGTAGCAGGAGCACGCCCAGCCCCAGCAAGGCGCCGGTCAGGATGCGGGCTCGGCCGGAGGTTTGGAGATTCAGGGGGTTCGTGGGTTGGTTGGACATGGGCGGGGTCGGGGTTCGCAAGGGGCTGGGACGGACATCGTTCACGCGGGGGTTCCGTTCAGTACTCGAAACTCTCCCCCGGAAGGGGAGGGGTGCTCGCCGGCAGTCGACGCTGCGGATGCGCGGACTCCACCCCGGCGGCGATGCGGATCAAGGCGGGTTCGGACCACGGGCGGCCGAGAATTTCCAGGCCGATGGGCAGGCCGGCCGGCGTGAATCCGGCGGGAACGATGAACGCCGGCAAACCCGTCACCGGGCTTCCCTGGTTGGGCTGATATTTACTGGTCGGCGCGTCCTTGGGTCCGATCAGAAGAGGGCCATGCAATTTGTGCGGGTAAACCAGAGCGTCCAGGCGGTAGCGGTCCATCAACGCGACATACATCTCCCGGAGAGCCGCCTTCGCCTCCAGGGTCGCCCGGTATTCCGGATTGCGGTCCAGGCCCCGCGACTTCTTCGCCGCGGCAACCGTGTCCGCCCGGACCGGATGCACCGTGTTGGCGATCATCTCATCGACGTTATGAAACCTGGCGCCCGGGCCCTGGCGGGCGAGATACCGGTTGATCGCCTCCACCCGCTCGAAGCGGCTGGGCGAGGCGTTGGTCAGATACCTGGGCAGGTCGATTCCAAGACTCACCCCACGCACCACCTGCGCCCCCGCCTTGATCAACGCCGTGTAACAGGTCTCGAACATGTCCACGGCCCCGTCCTCCACCGGAGTGAAGTCATACGCCTCCTTGAGAACCCCGAGCCGCGCCCCCCGCAATCCGTTCGTCGACACGAAGTGCGTGTACGCCTCGAACGGCATCTTCCCGAGGCTCTGCGCGGTCCACAGATCCGCCGAATCGAAGCCCGCGATCACCTCCAGCACCGCGGCGACATCATAGACCGTCCGCGCCATGGGCCCGCCCCGTTCCCCGGTGATGTAACTCCACATCTGACCGTCCCGGCTGATCAACCCCGACGTCGTCGAAAGACCGCAAAGGTTTCCGTCCGAGGTCGGGGTGCGAATGGAGAATCCGGTCTCGCTTCCCAAGCCAATGGGCGAAAACCACGCCGCCAGCCCCGCCGAGGTCCCGCTGCTCGACCAACCGGGTGTCCGGTCGAGCGCGTGCGGATTGCGCGTCGATCCCCCCAGGCTGCTGCTCGCCACGATGTCGGTCTCCCCGTACCAGTCCGACTGATTCACTTTGGCCAGGACCACGGCGCCGGCTTCCCGCAACCGGGCGACCACGAAAGCGTCCCGGGACGGTTGCGCGCCCGCCATCGCCTTGAAACCCCCCGTGGTCGGCAGGTCCGCGGTGTCGAAAACGTCCTTCAGGATCACCGGCACCCCGTGCAACGGACCCCGAGGACCTTTCGCCTTCCGCTCCGCATCCAGCGCCCGGGCCGTCTCCAGCGCCTTCGAATTCAGGGCCAGCACCGCCCGGATGTCCGGTCCCCGGCGGTCGTACGCCTCGATGCGGTTGAGGTAAAGCTGGGTCAACCGCTCCGAGGTGAGCGCACCCGCGTCGAAGGCCGCCTGGATCTCACGCAACCCGGCCGTCCCCAGCTCGAACCGCTCCGCGCGCGCGGACGGCAGCACTCCGGGCATAACGCCCAGCAACAGCAGCAGTCCGGCAACGATCCGGACCGCCGCCGGCTTCCGACACGACCCGCGGCTACTCCGACCCCACCGATGCCTTGGCGAAGATTCAGTATTCATCGAAGATCCTTTTCACTCCCGTCAGGTCCGCCCCCTTGGCCAGGGCCAGTTGCAACAGCAGACGCGCCTTCTCGGGTTGCAGGTTGTCCCCGGGAACGATGTTCGCCTCACGACGACGTTTGGTGTCCTGCACCCGGCCGCTGCGGGTTCGCGTGGTCGCCACAACAATCACCCCCGCGGCCTGCGCCTTCTTCACGGCCTCCCCCTGTCCCCCGGCCAGCGCGCCGGCGCCCGTGCCATCGATGACCAGGCCCTTCGCCCCGTTCGCCACCATCGCGTCCACCAGGTAACCCGGCGCGTCCGTGTACCCGTAGAGGATCTCCACCGACGGAAGTCCCGCCGGCAGTCCCGCAAGATGGAACTCAGACCGGTGGGTGTGCCTGCGAAGCGGTTCGGTGTGAAACACCACCCGGTCCGGATCCGCCACCCCGATCACCCCCAGGTCCGGGCTTCGGAACGCCTCAACGCGATAGGCGCTGGTCTTCATGACGTCCCGGGCGGTGTTGATGTTCTGGTTCATGACATGCAACACCCCCTTGCCCGCGGCTTCTCCACACGCCGCCACGCGCACCGCGTTGAACAGATTCAACGGCCCGTCGCCGCTCAGACCCGTCCAGGGCCGTTGAGACCCCACGAACGCCACCGGCTTCCGCGTGTTCAGCACCAGGTTCATGAACCACGCGGTTTCCGCCATCGTGTTCGTCCCATGCGTCACCACGACGCCATGCACGTCCGGGCGGTCGCACCAGGCCTGCACCTTTCCGGCCACTTCCCGGATGTGCGCCAGCGTCATGCCCCCGCCCGCACCCCCCGCCGGATCCTCGGGCGGCCGCTGATCGTCGGGAGTCACCCGTGCCACCAATCGCAAATCCGGCAGGGCATCGATCCACTCCTGGGGTGCCACCCGGTTTCCCTTGCCGCCGTAGTTCGTCAGGTTCAGCCGGACATCGCCCTTGCTGGCGATGGTTCCCCCCATCGAGACCAACACCACCGAGGGCAGCGCCAACCCGGGCGGAAGGCCCGGCGGAATCTCCTGCGCGTGCGCCCCGCGAAACCCGCCGAGTCTTGCGCCCCCCAGCCATCCCGCACCCGCGAGCGCGATCCGGCCCAGGCGCCCCAGCGCGGCACGGCGTTCGATCCCCACCTCCCCGGTCCCCGGCCCCATGATTTCAGTACTCATTGAAGATCCTTTGGATTTCCCGCGGTTCCCGGGTCTTCGTGAGCGCGAGGCGAAGCAGCACCCGCGCCTTCTGTGGGTTCAAACTGTCCGCAGTGACCAACCCACGGCCCGCCTGCCGTTCGCTGGTCAGCACCCGACCCGCCCCCTTCCGATCGCCCTGCACCACCACGACCCCCTTCGCCAGGGCCCCATACACCGCCTTGGAAACGGCCGGAGACGAATCGGCCAGCACCAGCCCCGCCACCGACTCCGGGCCCTGGACCAGCGCCTCCAGCGGACGCGGCGACGCCTCCTGGTACCCATAGACCACCTCCACCGCGGGCAGATTCGTCATCGACCCCACGTCGAACTCGGACTGCGACGTATGCCGGGTCAGCGGCGAACGGTAGAACACGACACGATCGCCGTCGGCGTAACCCAGGGGACCGATCTCCCGCGAAACGAAGGTCTCCACCCGCGTGGTGTGGCTCTTGGTCACGAACCGGGCCGAGTGGATCGTGTCATCCAGAAGCACCAGCACCCCCTTCCCCGCGGCCTCCGCGGTGACCGCCGTCCGCACCGCCTGGTACAGGTTCAGCGGGCCGTCCCGGCTCACCGCCGACCATGGGCGCATCGCCCCCACGACCACCACCGGCTTGGGGGAACGAACGACCAGGTGGAGGAAGTACGCCGTCTCTTCGAGGGTCCCCGTCCCATGCGTCACCACCGCACCCGAAACATCCGGCCTCGCCAGCGCGGCGTTGAGTCCCCGCGCCAGCTTCAGCAGCAGCTCGGAGGTCATGTTCCCGCTGCCCACGTTGGAAATCTCGACCACCTCGACCCGTGCCAGCTCCTTCAATTCAGGAACATCCTCCAGCAACTCGGCGGGGGGCACCCGGCCATCGCTGTACTCGGAGAGCTTCAATCGATGCGCCCCCCGGCTCTGGATGGTGCCGCCGGTGGTGAAGAGCACCACGCCGGGGCGCGTCTCCGAGGCCTCGACCGGACCCTGGGCCCGTGCGGACTCCGAAATCACCCCCAGCAACAGGGAGCCGGCGAGGGCGAGGATCTGGGTGCCGCGGCGGAGACCGCCCGGGAACCCGCGCAGCCCGCGGCGTGCAGACACTGCGATCGTCTTCTCTGGATCGTGCATAAGCCTCCTGGAATCCGACCGCTCAACGCCCGGCTGTCTGAGTGAACTCAATCGTTTCGCCCGGCAACGGCGGCGTGGAGGCCGGTGACTGCCGACGGCGCGTCGCCTTCTCCACCCCGGCGGCCACCTGCAACAACCGGAGATCATCGAACGATCGTCCAATCAGCTGAATGCCCACCGGCAGGCTCGAAGAGGTGTAGCCTCCGGGAAGAATCACGCCGGGAAGTCCGGTGGTGGAGGTCAGGTTGTTCAACGACCCCGCCGGTCCCGGGCTCGAGGGCTCCGTGGTTTTCGGAGGAGTCGAACGGTAAAGCGTGATCATCGCATCGAGATCGTGCCGCTCCATCAACTCATCCACCTGCGCCCGGATCGCCCGCCGGCTCCGATACCTCGCCTCGAAGTCGGGACTGTGGTCAGGGGCCGGCATCGTGAGCGCCTTCCGATATCGCTCGATGAACTTCTCCGGCCCGACCTTGGTGATGAATTCCTCCATCGTCTGGTACGGCCGGTTGGGCCCCAGCCGCGTCAGATAAACATTCCCCGCCGAAATCAGCTCATAGTCGGCCACCCCGCTGATCGCACTCGACGACTGCTGACGCAGGTCCGTGCCCGTCAGCACGGGATCCACCAACTGCGCCCCCGCCTTCTTCAAGTCCGCCAGAAACTCCTCGAACACCCCCTTCGCCGGCGCATCCGCCGGGTCCACGCTCACCATCTCCCGCAGAACACCGATCCGACGGCCGCTCACCGTCTGTCCACGCAGGGTCGAGACCCACTCCAGCTTGGGAAACCGCCCAATGCCCGCATAGGTGTCCAGATCCTCCGGATCCCAACCGGCCATGATGGCCAGCAACACCGCCATGTCCTCGACGTTCCGCGCCATCGGACCCGCCCGATCCTGCGTGGGGCCGCGCGGAACGATCCCCGTGCGCGTGACCAACCCCTGGGTCGCCACCATCCCGAAGAGGCTGCAATAGGCCGAGGGATTCTGCACCGACCCGCCGGTGTCCGTTCCAACCCCCACCGAGGCAAACCAGGCGGCGATCGACGCCCCAGTCCCGTTGCTGGACCCTCCCGTCTGGTAGTCCGCATGGTACGGATTCAGCGTCATGCCGATCGGATGGGTCGGCCCGAAGGCGTCCGCGCCGAACCAGTTCACCGTGGCCACCTTCGCAATGACGATCGCGCCCGCCGCTCTGAGCCGGGCCACCACACCCGCATCCCGCTCCGGAATCGGGTTCCCGAAGGGCTTGAAACCCGCCGAGGTGGGAAGGCCCGCGTGATCGATGAGATCCTTGATCACCACCGGAATGCCATGCATCGGCGACCTCCGCCCTTTCGAGAGGCGCTCGGCATCCAACGCGCGCGCCTCCTCCAGGGCCTTCGGATTCGCCGTGATCACCGCGTTGAGCTTCGGCCCTTTCCGGTCGTACGCCTCGATTCTCGCGAGATACAACTGGACCAGTTTCTCCGACGACAACGTCCCGGCGTCGATGGCCGACTGGAGCTCCGCCATCGTGGCCGTTCCAAGCTCAAGGGTGGCCGCATTGGCACCCACGGGCCGCAGTGCCGTGAACAGCGCGAGTGCCGATCCCACGGTGACGCACCAGGCGCGGACCAACCGCGCAAGGCGCGGGGTCCCGGGCCGATTCATCCGCCGGCCCACGCCCTGCCCCACCACCTCGCAACCTCCGAATTCAGTCTGAGGGTTCATTGTGTTCATACGGTCAAGTCCTTGGGTTTCCGCCATCCACCAAAGCGCCGCTCCATCTCCAGGCCCACCGCAAGGGCCACGTCCTCGCGCCACGGACGTGCCACGATCTGCAATCCGAGGGGCAATCCCTCCGGTGAGGTGCCGGCACGCACCACCAGCGCCGGCCATCCCGTCAGATTGAAAAGGCTCCGGTAACTGGTTGTCGCAGGAGGTTTGTCCCCGATCACGCGGGCCGGAGCAGCGTCGGTCGGACACAGCAGCACGTCGTACCGGCCGAACCACGTCAGCATCCTCGACCGCAGTTCGTCCTGGCGTTCGAGCAGTTCCTCGAACTCCGGAACCCCCAGTTGCGGGCCGTCGAAGACCCGTCCCGGGGAAGGCGGATGGGTGCCGACCCGTGCGTTGACCCGGCCGATCCACGCGCCTCCGTCGGCGTCGCGAATGCGCGGCATCAGGCCGTAGGCCTCCATGTAACCCTCGGGCCAGGATTCCTCGACCCGCGCCCCCAGCGACTCCATGGCCTTGGCCGCGTCCTTCACCATCGCCACCGTTTCCGGGGTCGGCCCGTGATAGCCGTTGACGTCGGTGAAGAAGGCCACCTTCAGCCGCCGGAGCTCCACCTTGGCGGGGGGGAGCAGCGGCATCGGTTGGATCGCAGCGTCGTCGAAATCGGGTCCGGCGATGATCGAAAGCAGGAGCTGGATATCCTCCACGCGCCGTGCCAGGGGGCCGATCTGCTGGTAGGCGTCGTACACCCCGCCATGCCCCACGACGTGCCCCGTTCGAGGCACGCGCCCCGAGGTCGGCTTCAGTCCGGCCACGCCATTGCAATGGGCGGGGTTCCGGATGCTCCCGCCGAAATCGCTTCCCAGGTCGAACACCGAACCGCCCGCGGCGGTGATCGCCCCGGAACCGCCACTGCTGCCGCCGCAGGAGCGCGACGGGTCATACGGATTGCGCGTCACGCCGAAGAGAATGTTCGACGTGGTTCCCAGATCCCGGAGGCCCGGGCTGCCCAGGGTGAACTCCGGGGTGTTCGTCTTCCCCAGCAGAATCGCCCCCGCCGCGCGAACACGCGCCACCGCCGTGGCATCCACGTCCGGCACGCGCGTCAGCCAACCCAGGGTTCCCCCCGTGGTTCGCACACCGGCGGTGTCGAGCGAGTCCTTGATGGTCATCGGCACCCCGTGCAACGGCCCCAGCCGCGCGCCCCGCGCAATAGCCTCGTCCGCCGCCCGCGCCTCCATCAGCGCCCGCTCGGCACACAAGGTGACCACCGCGTTCAACATCGGGTTCACCTTCTCGATGCGCGCCAAACAGCCGCGCACAGCTTCCACCGCCGAGATCCGCTTGGCTCGTATCTCCGCCGCAAGCCGGGTCGCCGAAACGGCCGCAAGATCAATGTCCCCGCCTCCGGCCGGTGCGACCTCGGCACCGGCCGCGGAGCGTGCGGCCAGGGCGATGCCCGGCACACCCGTGGCGAGCCACGCCCGGCGCCGTCCCGCCACGGAGGGCGTCTGGATTCGGGATGTCGTGTCCTTCATGTCTGGGTTTCGCGTCATGGTCATGCCTTCCGGTTTAGCCGTCAGATCGCCGGCGGTTTCCATCCTCCAAAAACCAACTCCAGGTGCTCCGCCACGGCGAACGCCACGTCCTCGCGGAACGGCCTGGCCACCACCTGAAGTCCGATCGGCAGCCCCTCCGCCGACCCGCACCGGACCACCACCGCAGGCCATCCGGTCAGGTTGTAGATCGTCGTGTATCCCGCACTCGCCGGCGCATCCTCCCCGATCAACCGGGCCGGCGAGGAATTCGTCGGACACACAAGCACGTCGTAATCCCGGAACCACGCCAGCGCCCGGCTCTTCAATTGATCCCGGAATTCCACCAACTCGCTCAGCTCCGCCACCGGCATCAGCGGCCCATCAAACTTCCGACCCGCCGCCGGGAACTTCGTCCCCACCTTCTCCGCCAACCGGCGAATCCACTGGCTGCTGTCCGCGAACCGAAGCTTCGAATACATCGGCCAGAACTCGCGGTAACCGTCGGGTGCGGACTCCGCCACCGACCGGCACGCCGGCTCCAACGCCTTCGCCGCCGCGTGGACCGTCGACACCGTCTCCGGCGTCGGTTGGTGGTACCCCCCGACGTCCGAGAAAAACGCGACCCGCAGGGTCTTCAGATCGACGTCCCCGGCCGACCGGAACGGAGCCGGGACGATCGAGGCATCCAGGTCGTCCGGACCCGCGATGATCGGCGTGATGAGAATCAAATCCTCCACCCGCCGGGCCATCGGCCCGATCTGCTGCTGGTTGTCGTAGATCCCGCCGTAATCCACCGCGTGCCCCGTTCGCGGCACGCGCCCCGAGGTGGGCTTCACCCCCGCCACGCCGTTGTGGTGGGAGGGCGACCGGATGCTGCCGCCAAAATCGCTGCCGATGTCGAAGCCCGATCCGTAGGCCCCGACGATGGACCCCGCACCGCCGCTGCTTCCCGCGCAACTGCGGCGGGTGTCGTAGGGATTCCGGGTCAGGCCGAACACCAGGTTCATCGTGGTCCCGATCGAGTAGGATCCGCTGCCGATCGTGAATTCGGGCGTGTTGGTCTTCCCCATCAGGATCGCACCCGCCGCCCGCGCCCGCCCCACGGCCGTCGCGTCACGGGCCGGAATGGTGTTGAAACGCCCCAGGGTCCCCCACGTCGACCGCACCCCCGCGGTGTCCAGCGAATCCTTGATGGTCATGGGCACCCCATGCAGCGGTCCGCACGCACCCCCCCGGGCCAGCACCTCGTCCGCTTCCTTCGCCTCCTTCAACGCGAGGTCGTAGGACTTCGTCACCACCGCATTCAATTGCGGATTCACCGCCTCGATCCGATCGATGTAGGCGCGCACGACCTCGGACGAAGACACCTTCCTGGCCCGGATCATTTCCGCCAGGCGCGTCGCGGAACACTGGGTGAGCACTTCGGTCCGGTCCTTGGACTTCAGGAAGGTCTCCCCGGCCACGCGAGGGACGGCCGCGGAGGCCACCACGATGGCCGGCCCCACCGGCCCCGCCGGCCCGGTGAACCTCGCCAGGAACCGGCGCCGGCTGGATGTTGGGATCCCGGATGCCTCGCGGGCAGGCGCTTCCGCTCCCCCCCGAACCGGGTTCGGCAGCGATGCGATGATATTGGGTTTTGTCGGTGTCATGGGCATTCGGGACGGTTACAGGTTGGGTCGCTTCCAGCCTCCGGATCGCTCTTCGACGAACCGGGCCAGGGCCAGCGCCACGTGGTCATTCCAAGGCTTGGCGACGATCTGGAGTCCGAGGGGCATTCCTTCCGGACTCGTGCCGGCCCGGACCACCGCCGCCGGCCATCCGGTGACGTTGTAAATCCGGGTGTAATTCGTCTCGCGGGGAGCCGGGGTGTCCAGGCGGGGCGCGGGTATGGCGCTGGTGGGGCAAAGGATCGCGTCGTAGCCCTTGAACCACTGCAGCATCCGGCTGCGCGCGTGGTCGATGTCCTCCATCATTTCGAGAAACTCGGGCGCCGGCACCGGCTTGCCCTTCATCCGTTCCAGAAGCCCCGGATCCGGCACTGCGGTCCCGTGCTTCTTCAACAGCCGGCGCTGCCAGGCCCCGCCTTCCCCGTCCCGGGCTCGGCTCGCCAGTTCCACATCCGCCTTGTAGCCGGGATGAATGTCCTCGCGCACCTCGGCCCCGGCCTCCCGCAGCCACTCCGCGGCCGTCCTCACCATGGCCTGGGTCTCCGGCGTCGGGCTCATCACCCCGTTGTCCACGTAAAACGCCACCTTCAACCCCTTCGTCAACACCGTCCCGGGATTGCCCAGCGGCACGTCGAAACAGAAGGCATCCTCCAGGTCCTCGCCGCAGAGCACGGACATCAGCAACTCAATGTCCTCCACCCGCCGCGCCAGCGGCCCGAGCTGCTGCCAGGAATCGAACAGTCCCCCGTACCCGGGCACGTGCCCGGTTCTCGGCGTCCGCCCGGAAGTCGGCTTGATCCCCGCCACCCCGCTGGCATGCGCGGGCAGCCGGACCGACCCCCCAAGATCACTGCCAACATCGAACGCCGAACCGCCCGCGGCCACGATGGCACCGCCCCCTCCGGAACTTCCCAACGGAGACCGGGCGAGGTCGTAAGGATTGTAAGTCTGACCGAAGAGCAGGTTGTTGGTGCCCTTCGAACCACCGCCCATCGTGAACTCCGGCGTATTCGACTTCCCCAGGAGAATCGCCCCCGCCGCCCGCAGCCGGGCCGCGACCGTCGCATCCTTGGACGGCACACAAAACGAGCGGCCCAGAGTCCCGGAGGTGCTGCGAACCCCCTCCGTCTCCAGCGAGTCCTTGAGGGTGAACGGCACCCCGTGCAGCACGCCGAGCATCCGCCCCTTCGCCTGCGCCTCGTCCGCCGCCTTCGCCTCCTTCAACGCCCTCTCCTCACAAAGCGTCACCACCGCCCGGATCTTCGGGTTCACCTCCGAGATCCGTTTCAGATGCAGCGTCACCACCTCGACGGCGCTCACCTTCTTTTCCCGGATCATGCGCGCCATCTGCGTCGCCGATTGAAAGATCAGCTCCGTCGCCGGTTCGACCGCCGCTCCGGCACGGCGGATGCCGAGGCCCGACGCCCATCCCACGCCGACCGCCGCCGCACCCCGCGCGAGAAACTGCCGGCGCTTCAAGGGCGCTGTTCCAATCGCCGGCCTCCCCGGTCCTCCACTGCGTTTCGCTGCTTTTTCGTGGCTCATCGTCGTCCTCCCAGGTTCGTCGTTGTCGTGCCGCCAGGTTCCGTCGGTTCTCAGCCCACCAACTCCGGCGGCTTCCAACCGCCGGTCCTCTCCTCGATCATCGCCATGACCCGGAAAACCACGTCCTCCCGCCACGGCCGTCCAATCACCTGCACGCCCATCGGCAACCCCTCCGAAGTGGTTCCGCCGCGCACCACTCCCGCCGGCCACCCGTTCAGGTTGTAAATGGTCCGGTAACTGGCCGAGGAACGGACCGTCTCGCCATGCCGCAGCGCCGCATGGGCGTGCACGGGACAGACGATCACGTCGAAATCACGAATCCACCGGAGCTGCTCCCGCCGGATACGATCCTCCTCCTCCAGCAAAAACGTGAATTCCGACGCCGGCAGGGTCTTGCCGGTGACCCTCGACGCCACCATCGGATACAGCTTCTCCGTCCCGTACCGCTGCGCGGTCCGCTGGATGTGGCTCCCACCCCCGGCGCCACGCGCCTTCTGCATGATCGCCAACCCCTCCGCCACCAGCGGCGGCGCCGACTCCGTCACCGACCGGAACCCGGGACTCAACCCATCGACCACCGACCGTATCATCGACACGGTCTCCGCCGTCGGCTGATGGTAGCCGCCCGTGTCCAGGTAGAACGCCATCCTCAGTTCCTTGGGTTTCACCGCCTCGACCGGCCCAAGCGGAACGTCGGTGACGAAAGTATCGATGCCGTCGCCGCCCATCATCACCCGCAACAGGAGATCCAGATCCTCGACCCTTCTCGCGATGGGCCCCAACTGCGTCCGTTTGTTGAAGACACCGTGCAGATCCACGATGTGCCCCGTTCGCGAGACCCGGCAGTTGGTCGGCTTGATGCCCGCCACGCCGTTGAAATGGCAGGGAGACCGGATGCTGCCCCCGGTGTCGGAACCCACGTCGAACCCGGTGCCGGCGACCGCCACCAGCGCACCCGAACCGCCGCTGCTGCCGCCCGGGATGCGGGAAATGTCGTACGGATTGTTCGTTCGTCCGTAGACGAGGTTGTCGGTGAACGATCCCATCGTGAACTCGGGGGTGTTCGTCTTGCCGAGAAGGATCGCCCCCGCCGCCCGAAGGCGCGCGGTCACGGTCGCGTCCGCCGCCGGCACGAAACCCTTCCGTCCCAGCGTGCAGCCCGTACTCACCACCCCGGCCGTGTCGATCGAGTCCTTCAGCGTCATCGGCACCCCGTGCAGCACCCCGCGGCTCTCGCCCCGCGCCAGGGCCGCATCCGCCGCCGCCGCCTCCTCCAGGGCCCGCTCGGAGCACGAGGCCACGAGTGCGTTGATCCGGGGATTCACCTCCTCGATCCGCGCCAGGTACGCCTTTACCAATTCCACCGCGGAGACGTCCTTCCGCCGGATCGCCTCGGCCAGCTCCACCGCCGATCGCCCCAGCATCTCACCGGTGCCGGCCGCGCCTCGCGCAGCCACCCCGCCCGCCAGCGCCAGCGCTGCGGCGCCCCCGGACAGACGACCGAGAAACTCCCGGCGTCCCATCAACGGGGATTCGCCGTTCACCGAGCCCTGGTTGCCACCTGATGTCGCTTCCTGACTCATAATCGTTTGTCTCCTTCGCACCGATCCCACGTTCCACCGCGCCAACGTCTTCGTTTCCTTTCGCCCAGCCTGGGGAGGGGTGGCGGAGAACCAGCCTCATTCCCGCACCACCCCCTCCTCCAGGCCGTCCCCCACTCAGAAGGTCCTCGCCAGCGAGATCTCGAAATTCACGGGTTGACGCACACCCACCATCATCCCGTTGTTGGCACCCCGGACGAAGAACTGCTCATCCGTGAGATTGTTGATCTCGAACTTCGAGCTCCACGGACCCTTGTTGTAGAAGAGCGACCAGTTCAGGACCGTCGCATCCTCCAACTTCCAGATCTCCGTCCGGTCGGCCGCGAACGATCCCTGGTGCGAAATGCCCATCGAGGTGCCGATGCCGAAGGGGTGGGTGTACGTCACGAAGAGATTGAGGATCTTGTCCGGAATGCCCGGAACCTCGTGGTACACGTCCCCTCCAAGCAGCCGGACTTGCGGCACGCCACCCCACCCGAAGGCCTCCGCCGGCGCAACGACCCGTCCCGTCCCCGGATCACGCACGTCGGAGAACCCGGCATACCGGCCATTCACACGCACGGTCTGGTCCGAACCGTCCAGGAACCGCGCCTTGCTGAAGACGGCCGAGGCCACCACGGAAATGCTCTTCGTAGGGGCCCACCGGAGTTCCGTCTCAATCCCGCGGCTCTGGGTCTTGTCCACGGACGCCTCCGCGTCGCCCTGGCTGAACGCGACGCGGGTCTGGTCAAACACCGCCACCGTGGCGAACAGTCGATCCTGGAGCATCGAGGTCTTCACCCCCGTCTCGTAAATCCGGGACCTCCCATAGGCCCCGGAGAGCCAGGAGGCCCTCGCCACGGAGCCGTCCGACGCGTCGACGATCAGCGCCGCCTGCTCGGCCACCGTCACATAGGGCCTCAGCTTCAGCGGAGCCGCGTAGCTCAGACTCGCGTTCCACGACAACGCGCTGTCGTTGCCCTTCGTATACGACTCCGTCGTCGAGATCCGGCTGTCCAGGTTCGCCGTGGTACCGACGTTCGCAGCATTCTTGGCACCGAAAACTCCGGCGGGCTGCGTATGGCTGCCGTCGACATAGTCGTACCGGCCCCCGACCATCAGGTTGAGCTTCTCGGCGAAGGTTTGGTCGATCATCAGCCCGAGGCCCGTCTCCACGTACTGGGAATCGTTGATCTGGGTGATCGCGCTTCCATCCAGCCCGCGCCGGTCCAGAAAGCTGTAAAACGTGTCGTTCGGGGAGAATCCCCCATTGGGCCCCGACATCAGGTCGCGGCGCTGATCGTAATCCGAATTGGTGGTGTTTTCCCGGAACGTGTCGGTGTAGCGGATGTTCGGGGACATCAGGAACTCCGTTTCCCACCAGTCCGGCAGCCAGTTCGGCTTGTAGGAGCCTGTGAACTTCTCCTCGAGAACCATCGGCTCCTGAATCTGGGAGAACGGGTTGCGGCCGTCCTTCACCTGGTCGTAGAAGTGCCAGTAAACCTGATTCCTAAACGTAAGGTCCGGGTTGTTGTCGTCGATCAAGTCCAGGAAGACGTCGAAGATGTCGGCCTTGTAGTAGTCCTCCCCCAGCGTGCGGGCGAAGTCATACTCCACGAGCTTGAAGGAGGAGGTATCCAGCTTCCACGCCTCCGGCAGGCCCGTCAGCGCTGCCGCCCCCGTCCCGATCGGCGCCCCCGTCACAATGTTGACCAGCGGCCCGTTCGGGTTGCCGTTCGCATCCACGCTCTGCTTCTTCAGGTTCGCCGCCTGCGCCTTGGTCGAGAGCGTCCCAAAGCTCGCGAAAATCGGGTTGTAGGTCGCAGTGGCCGGTCGCGACGCGAAGATCTCCCGGTCCGAAATCTTGCCGTCGCCGTTCCCATCCAGCTTCGTCGAAAACCCGCCGCTCCAATACTTGCCGTCCGTGAAAAGATCCTGGGTGACCCGGTTCACGCCGCCATTCAAGCCACCTTTGGAGAACTGGCCGACGGCACCCGTCTCCAAACGCCAGCTCTCCGTGAGGTCCGCGGAGAGGGCCAGCTGGTTCACCAGGTGCCTATCGAACGATGTCTCGTAGTACGAGCCCGAGTCCTCCAGGTACCCGAAGTAGTAAAACCCCGCCTTCCGATCCCCCGGGAGGCCCTTGATCGGCCCGCCGTAATCCAGCGTCGCTATTCGTTTGTCCCAGGATCCATAGCTCACCGAGATTTTCCCCTCCGCCGAATCCATGTACTTGCCATCCGCGCTTCGCGACGTCTTCGGATTGAAGTTCAGGTAACCCCCGATGCGCCCACCGCCGAAGATCGGCGACGCCGGCCCGCGAACCACCTCGATGCTGTCGAATGCCGTGAAAATCGTGCGGTAGTTGCCCTGCGGATCCGGCTTCTTCATCCCGCGGAAATAATAGTCGCCCGCCTGGTTGCGGACGTTGATGCCCCCCTGCAGTCCGAACCGGAAGTTCGTGTACGTGCTCGGCGCCACCCGATAGAGGTCTTCCACGTTCTCCACGCCCGCACTCGTCAGCAGCTCAGCGCTGAGCACGGTCACCGAACGCGGCGTCTCGACCACCGGTTTGGCGAAACCCACCACACTCTGCACCGGCTCGGTCGGGACGATGTCCAGGAAGCTTCCACTCACCACCACCTCCTCCATCCGGTTCGTCGCCTTGGCGTCCTTCGCGGGGTCCGGCACTTTGAGCCCCCCGCCGGCCGACGCCGGCGGTTCCCCAGCGCTCTGTGCCGACACCACGGGGGTCGCGTGCGCCGCGACGGCGCCCGCGATCAGCGGCATCCAACGCCGCACCAGAACAGTCTGCATCAAATGATTTTTCTTGGATCGCTTCATGGGAGTGACTCGGTTTCGTTGTGATATGGGAGCGGAGTCCGGTGCGTCTCTAAGTTGGAAAACTCATTCTCTCACTAACTCAGCCGGAGAACCAAAGCGCGAGGGAACGACGTTCAAGGGGGGACCCCCGTCCGCTGCTTGGGGAGAACTGCGGACGCGACTCAGGGCAGAACGTTGGAAGCCTTAGCACCCGCCGTGCCATCCCATGCCGCCAGGCAACCCGACGCTGATCATCCTACCCCGCTCATTCCATCGCCTCACCCAACGCAATGATCCCTTCCCACGGCGCCCGCCCCGAGTTCACAGGCCTTCGTGGTTCACCTCCCGGACACCCGCTCCCGTCAGATTCCAAGCATCCTGCCTCCAATAACTTACGGGGTGGCCCAACCCCTGCAGAAAGCGGCCTCGCCGTGCTCCAAGGGGCACCCTGGCACCCCACCGCTCTCCCCGCGCCCCAGCGCGGTCGTATGTTTCGTTCAGCCTGATCATTTCGGAACAACCTCTGGTCTTTTTTGCCCCACGATTGCAATTCACTCACTGCGAACACGATGCGCAGGATGAGTAGAATCGATAATGATTGGGCATGGATCCGTCCCGAGCCTCGACTTACTGGTCGTTCCAGGGATCGCCTCACGCCAAAGTCCCTTCGGCGGGTCGCCTCCCCGCGGTGGCACGCTGGCTGCTAGGAGCGGCACCGACTTCAGGCCATCCCGGCAAGCACATCCCTCGACATTCAGAATCAAGGACCCGCGAAGTGCTCTGGTCCCGCTGATTGAATCAGGGAGTGCGAGAAGTTCCGGCCCGGCCCACTCCGAAGACCTTCGATCCGGTTCACGCACGCTTATCACTCGCCCATGAACGCACTGATCAACACCGGAGAACCTGCCAACGTCCCGCCTTCGGATGAACCAGTGTCCGAACTCACACTGATGTGTCTTCCGGAGGACACCTCGGATTGGAACCGCGCCTGCACCTACGCCTCGGCGGTCTCCGCCTTCATTCTCTTCGTCGGAACCTTCGGCTTCTTCCGGAAGCCACTCCAGTTCGTGATGAGCGCGGGCAGGGAACCCGAGCCGGTCACGGTGATCATCGAGCAGCAGCCGCAACCGCCCAATGCCGAAGCCAAGCCGGAACCGGAACCGGAGAGCGAATCCGCCGACGCCAGCGAAGCCGCCCCGTCGGTGACCGTCGTCGCCGCCGTTCCCACGGAGGTTGCCTTCGCGGTTCCGGTCGTGGGGAACACGATCGTCGGCCCGGCTCGGCTCGCCACGGCACCGCCGATCAACAACGTGGCCGTCAAGGCGGCCGTCGCCGCGCCGAAGATCGAACTCTTCACCGGCGAAGGGAACCGCAGCGACTACCCCTTTCCACCCTATCCCCTTGAGGCGCGAAAGCGTGGGATGTCCGGACGCATTCTTCTGCTGGCCACCGTCGATGCCGCCGGAACCTGTTCCAAGATCGAGATCCGTGAAAGCTGCGGACACTCCTTTCTGGACTCCTACTCTGCGGACTGGGTGCGAAGGCGCTGGGTCTGGCCGCCCGGCGGCACTCGCCAGTACGAGATCCCCGTCACTTTCGCCCTGGACCGTCGTTGAAACCAGGCCCGTGCGCCCAGCCCACGACCGGAACCCGGCCTCCCAACCGTCGGTCTAACCACTGCCTGCTGAAATCCAAAACCCAACCAAATCAATGAACCAAACACTGTTCGCGAACGCACTCATCGAGCTCTTCATCAAGGGCGGCCCCATCATGTGGCCGATCCTCATCGCCACCCTGGCCGCCATCGCCGTCGTCGGCGAACGCGTGGTCTGGTGGATTCTTCTGTCGCGGCGCCGAGCCCCCAAAGTCGTCGCCCAGATCTTCTCCACCCTCGAAAAGGGTGACCTCCCCCGCGCAATCGTGGTTTCCGGCGGCTCCGGAGACCCGGCCATCAAGATGCTTCACCAGGGACTCTCCAACTACCCGGACGCCCTCTCCGAATCGATGCAGGTCGTGGCCATCGACGAGGTGGAGAAATCGGGCCGTTTCCTGCCCGTCATGGATACCCTCATCACCCTCGCCCCACTCCTCGGACTTCTCGGCACGGTCACCGGCATCATGGGCTCCTTCAGTTCCATCGGCGATTCGGAGCTGGCCGTGGAAAAGGTCACAGGGGGCATCGGCGAGGCCCTCATCGCCACCGCAGCCGGCCTGGGCATCGCCATCACGGTCCTCCTCCCGTACAACTGGTGCAACCGTCGCACCTCCAGGCTCGCCACCGAACTTCAGAAGCTCGGCACCCACCTCGAGGGACTCCTGCGCAAGGTGGAGCGCCGCGCCTCCGAAACCCCGGCTGCCCCGACCTCCTCCGGCCTGGGCACCCACGGCGCCTGATCCGGGATCCAAACCCGTCCACCCATTCCAGCGCTTCGGGATCACCATGAAAAACGTCATTGCCGACCACGGCGCCAAACATGCCCGCGTGGAAATTGTTCCGCTGATCGACATCATGTTCTTCCTCCTCGCCTCCTTCATGCTGGTGAGCCTCACCATGTCGAATCAGCAGACCATCAAGGTCGACCTGCCGTCCGCCGTCGCCGCACGTCAGGACTTCAAGCCCGAGATGATCAATCTGGCCGTCGACCGCGCTGGATCGTACTTCCTTGAGAAGGAACGCGTCACCCTGCCCGACCTTCAGAAGGAGCTCGCCAGGAGGGTGCAGGCAAACACCAACCTTCCCGTCTACATCAGCGGCGATTTGGAAACCACCCACGGCGCCATGGTGGGCCTTCTCGACATGGTCCGCGCCAGCGGCTTCCAGCGCGTCGCCTTCAACGTCAAGGCGGGCGCCAAGCCCGCCCGCTGATCCCTCCCCCAACCCATCCGGCGACGCATCCTTCCGCGCACCCCAGTCACCAGCCCTCCCCATGAAATCGCTGCCCACCAAAATCGTCCTTCTGTTCAACATCGCCTTGGGCATCCTCTGCATCGTCCAGTGGACCCGGGAAACCCGGATCCTCACCGAGCTCGAATCAACCGCCAAGCAGAGCCACCAGCGGGCCGAGAACATCGTGCGGCTCGAGGATACGGTGAAGAAGTGGGAGGCCGAGATCGCCCGCCTCGACAACCGCGTCCAGGAGCTGGTGGCCATCGAGAAGACCAACACCTTCCAGATCGGAAGTCTCACCCGCGACCTCAGGCGGACGGAGAACATCAAGCTGGGCCTCGAACGCCAGGTCAGCTCGTACAAGGAGGCCGTGGAACGTCAGAACGAAAACATCAAGGCCCAGAACGAGAGCATCGCGAAGCAAAACGACATCATTCGCGAACAAAACGACTCCATCAAAAAGGTGGTCGAGGAACGCAACGACCTCGTCCTCAAACTCAACGAACGAACCACCTCCTTCAACGAGCTCGTCGAGAAGTTCAACACCTTCGTCGCCCAGGTTGAACAGGCCAAGAGCGGGAAAAAGGAGTAGGCTTTCCCAGGCGTTCATGTTCACCCCTCCATCATCCCAGACGGGACCTTCAAACCATCCCGACTTCGACTGTCGTCAGCTCCTCATCTTCCAGGTCCTCGCCCGCAGTCTCAGCTTCACCAAAACCGCCACCCAGTTCAGTCTCAGCCAGAGCGCCGTTTCCCACTCCATCCAGCATCTCGAAGGCCTCGCTGGCTGCCGCCTGTTCGAACGCTCCAGCCGTCGCGTCGCCCTCACCCCGGCCGGCGAAAGTTTCCTGCATCATGTCGATCGCATCCTGATCGAGATGAACGCCGCGGCTGCCGCCCTCCAGCGAATCCGCTATTGGGGCCAGAGCCAGCTCCGCGTCGCCACGCCTCCCTCCCTCGGAGACACCGTGCTCCCCGAGGCCGTCGCCGAGGTCCACCGACTCCACGCCCAATCCCCGGTCATCATCGAAACGACCGACCGACACGGGGCCATCACCGCCCTCCTCAACGGCCGCGTCGACCTCGCCATCGTGGTCGGACAGGAACCGGACGAACGGTTCGAAGCGGTCCCCATGTTCCGGGACGAACTCGTCCTCGCCGTCCCACCCAACCATCCATGGGCTGCCGCGGCCCCCAACGGCCCCCTCCCTGCCTCCATCGCCAGCCAAACTCTCATCGCCTTTCCACGCGGCACCTACACCTGGAACCTTGTGCTCCATCATCTCCGCCCGGACCGCGTCAACCCGGACAACGTCATCGAATGCAACAGCATCCCCGCCATCCGCTCTCTCGTGGCTGCAGGCATGGGGGCCGGCGTCCTTGCCCGTTGGACCATCAGCGATGAGTTGGCTCGGGGCACACTGGTCGCTCTGCCCATGGGGCCGCGTCGACTCTTCCGTTCGTGGGTCGCCCTCTCGCTCCGGATCAAGCGTCTCTCTCTTCCCCAGGTTCAATTGATTGACCTCATCCGAACCAAGGCCATGGAGCGCTTCCCCGATCTCTTAAAGTCTCCAGGCCCGGCACCGGCACCGGCACCGGCGGCAGAACCGGCACCCGATCTGCCGGTTCTGGCCGCCGACGATTCCCTCTGACCACCCCGGTCAATCGAGTGATTCGCCCGCCAGGGTGGGGGTGGAGCCCGGCGCTTTGCGGTGACGGGTCGTGGCCTCGAAACCGCTGGCCACCTTGATGAGGGTCGGCTCGGAAAAGGGACGCCCAAGAAACTGAACGCCGAAGGGCATGCCGTCCGAGGGAAAGAACCCGCCCGGCACAACGATCGTCGGCAGCCCGGTGTAGGAACTGAGATTGTTGCGGGCATCCGGGGTTTGCGTGTGCGCGGAGACAAGGCCGACGGCATCAACCTGGTAGGTGCGGAAGGGCAGGATCAATCCGTCGAGGCGCAGCTTGTCCATGAGTCCGACGAGCAGGTCGCGAAGGGCGTCCTGCTGGGCGTAGGCGGCGATGAGTTTGGGGTCGCGTTCCAGAGGGGTGGAGGCTTTGGCAGCCGCAACGATGTTGGGCTTTACCATCGATCCCCCCTTCTCGATCATCTGGGCGACGGTTCGGACGGGGGCATCGTCAGGGAGCGCGGCAAGGTACTTGTTGATGGCCGTGGCAACCTCGTAGGTGGAGGCCCCGGCATCAGCCTGGGCGGCCACGAGATTGATGCCCGTACGAACCTCGATCAGCGTGGCCCCGGCGGATTTCGCGGCCTCGACCGCCTTGTCGAACAGGGCGACGCCCTCCTGGTGACCGGGGCCGGAGCGAATCATGTCGAGGAGAACCCCGAGGCGGGCGCCGACGAGCCCGTTGGTTTGCACAAAGCTGGTGTAGGAGTGGTCGGGAAGGCGGCCGACACAGGCTTCAGTGGCCAGATCGGCGGCGTCGTAGCCCGCGATGACGTCGAGCACGGCCGCACAATCATAGACGGAGCGGCCCATGGGACCTCCGTTCTCCTGCCGCGGAGAGCTCCACATCATGCCCGTGCGCGAGACGAGGCCATGCGAGGTGGCGAAACCAACGAGGTTGTTCTGGGCGGTGGGGATGACGATGGACCCGCCGGTATCGGAGCCGAGGCCGACGGTGCCGAACCAGGCCGCCATGGCAACACCTGTACCGGAACTGGAGGAACCCGGGAACTTGGAGGAATTGTACGGACTAAGAACCTGTCCCTGAAGGGTGGAGGCACCGCGAGGTGCGGTGGCGTACCAGTCGGATTGGTTGAGTTTGGCCAGAACAATGGCGCCCGCGGCGCGCAGTCGGGCAATGACAAAGGAATCGTAACGGGGCCTGGAAGTGGCCATGGGCTTGAAGCCCCCGGTGGTGGGCATGTCGGCCGTGTCGAAAACGTCCTTGGCCAGAATCACGAGACCGTGGAGCGGGCTCCGAACCCTGCCCGCCTTGCGTTCGGCATCAAGGGCACGGGCTTCGGCAAGCGCCGTACCACGGTCCTTGAGGGTGATGACGGTGTTGAGCTTGGGGCCCTTCTGGTCGTAGGCGTCGATGCGCGCAAGATAGAGTTCCACCAGACGTTCGGACGTGAGCTTGCCGGCCTGCATGGCGGCCTGAAGGTCCGCCACCGTGGCCGTGGACAGATCAATCGGGGCGGCCCGCACGAGCGGTGCGCCCCAGGTGGTGACAAGGGTGACAAGGGTGAGAACAGCCGCGAATCTGCGGCGAAGTGGAGGGAGGCTCATGGAGGTGGGACGTGGGAGTTGGGTCGAGTGGTTGGATGGGAACGGTGGGGGAGGAGACGCCGAGGAAATCAGTAATCGAAACGTTCGCCCGGCAGCGCCGGGGTGGTGGGCGGAAGGCGCCGAAGCTGGGCCGCCTGTTCGAGGGCGTAGGCGAGTCGGAAAAGGGTGGGCTCGCTGTACGGCCGACCGAGAATCTCCATCGAGATCGGACCGTTCTCGGCCTTGGTGTAGCCTGCCGGCACCACCAAGGCCGGAAGGCCGGAAACGGAACTGAAGGAATTATCAGACTCCGGGTAGGAATCGAGATGTCGGTTGGGCGGGAGGGATCGGAACGGATAAACAATCGCGTCCAGGCGGTGCTTGTCGAAGAGCTCAAGAATGATCGCCTTCATGGATTCCTGGGTGTCGATGCGGGCGTGGTAATCAACATGGTTCATCAGGGAACGGAACTCGGCATAGGCACGGAGGATGTTGGTTTTGACCAGCGGACCGTGGGCCACCAACTCGTCCATGTTCTTGATCGGGACGTTGGGTCCGAGGCGGCGGAAGTAGAGGTTGTAGGAGAACTGAGCCTCGTAGTAATTCACGCGGGCAGGGGCATCGAAAGACGTGCCATCCAGATTGGTGTAAGTCTCCACGCCTGTGGAGATCCCGTTGATCACGACGGCACCGGCCTTGCGCAGTTCCTCGATCGCCTTCTCGACAATGGCAACCCCTTCCGCATGGGCCGGGCCCTTGCGAAAAAAGTCCCGGACGACACCCACCCGGGCGCCTCGAAGACCGTCCTTCCGGAGGAAGGAGGTGTAGGATTCGCGCGGCGTTTTTCCGGGGGAACCGATGGTGAGAAGATCCTCGGCGTCGAAACCGGCCACGATGTCGGTGAGGGCGGCGACGTCGTAGACGGAGCGGGCCATGGGTCCGCAGCGTTCCTGGGTGAAGGAGGTCATGACCTGACCGGTCCGGGGGATGAGACCGCGCGTGGGGGCAAGTCCCACGACGCTGTTGGCCGCGGAGGGACCGCGAATGGAGGTGCCGGTTTCGCTTCCCAGACCCAGCTGGGCAAACGCCGCGGCAAGCGCAGCCCCGGTACCACCGCTCGAACCGCTCGGGCTCAGGTCGAGGTTGTACGGATTGAGTGTGCGGCCAAGAACGGTGCTCTGGTCGCCGCGTTTGGGCACGCCGAACCAGTCACTCATGTTCACCTTCGCCAGAATAATGGCGCCAGCCTCGCGAAGTCGCTCAACCACGGTTGCGTCCCGGATCGGCTGGGAATTCTTCATGGGAAGAAAACCCGCCGAGGTGGGCATGTCATGAGTGTCGAACAGGTCCTTCAGAACGACGGGAACGCCATGCAGCAGGCTGCGCGGACCCTTCGCTTTGCGCTCCAAATCGAGCTTGCGGGCGGTTTCGAGAGCCGCGGGATTCAGCGTGATGACCGCGTTGATGCCCGGCCCCTTCTTGTCATAGGCCTCAATGCGGGCGAGATAGAGGCCCACAAGCTTCTCGGACGTCAGGGCACCGGCGTCGAACGCCTTGTGGATGTCCTCCAGAGTGGCGGTCTGAAGATCGAACATGGCGCTTCGGGTCGAATGCGTGAGCAGAACAAGGAAGGCGGCGAGGAGGACCGATCGGTGATCTCGGGAATTCATGGCGACTGGTGGAGCGACGGCTGCGGTGATTGGCGGACCCGATCCCTGAGTGATGAAATCCATCCGGCGGAGTCAGGGTGCCAGGGGTTGCCCGGAGGCACGGATTTCGCGGCAAGGATCGCTGTTACAGAAGCACCGCCCATGCCAGGGAGTTAGCGAAGCCGATCCGAGGAGGAGTCATGAAGAAGGGCGAGGGACAGCGCAACGGGGCTGTTCATGGAACCGTCCCGGGAGGTCGTGACCGCGACCGGTTCGCGTCCGGCATCCATGGCGCGCCAGGACAGGAATGAGTGGCGCGCATGAATGCCGCCCTGCGGGTTGGCAGAGGCCCGCAGGGCGCATTCAACGGCAAGTCGCTTTACGACCGCCCTGACCAAAACAAGTCAGCCTTGAACTATCGACTCCCGGGTCCCGAACCGGTGTCGCCATCCCGCAGTGCCCACCGGTAAAACCGCACCCCGGAAGACAGATCCACGGAAAGGGTCCACGAGACGCGATCGGTCCCTGCCACTTCCCGAACCGCCCCGGAGACCACCGTCCAGGGCCCGGAGGGAGCGCGATCGCAGGTTTCCAACTGCATCCTCCCGGCTTCGCTTCCCTGCGCTTCCAGCCGGATGCGGCCCGGCGAAAGCACGAACAACCGCAGCGTTCCCGACGGCTTCTTGAGCCCATGATCCGGTTCGGCCTCCCCCATTCGAGGGAGGTTGTCGGAAGCCCCGTCCTCCGCTCGGGCCCTCCAGTCCTGCGTCAGCCCCTGAAGGTCGGAATCCACCCAACCCCCTTCGGCCCCCGCCCCCGCCCCCGCCCCCGCCAGCGCCAACGCCGCGGCACTTCCCGGGGCTCCGGGCGTGATCAAGACAAGCGCCGACAGCGGACTCGTGATGTTCGCCCGGACCAAAATCTGGTCCGTGATATTCACCTGCTTGTCCCGGTTGATGTCATACAGGTTGGTGATCGGGGCGGGGTTCAGCAGATTCCGCAGATTCGGCCGGATCCGCACCTCATCCGTCGAATTCACCACCGCATCCGTCAGCGAATTCCCCACCTCCCCGACCGCGTTCCCGAAATAGAACACGTCATCCATCAGCAATCCGGTGGCGGGTGTTGCCTTCACCCGGACCTGCAGCCACGTCTTCTTCGCGGCATTGTTGGTGTTCCAGATCAGCGTCACCCGGTCGCTGCCTCCCACCCCGGCCCCCCGTCTCACGCTCACCGACTCCACCGCAGGACCGGCGGCCCAGGTCGACGGTGAGCCCGACCGCCCCACCTTGAATCCGAAGTCCGACGCCGTCGGCGTTCCCACCGGCAGCCCCGTGATGTCCACCATGATCCCGTTCAGTCCAAGGCTGTAGCTCGTGTAGTTCGTCAGCGACGCCTTCACACCCTGGAACAAGGGTTTCTTGTCGGGGGCCACCGCCGCGTCATCCGTGGCGTTCGCTCCCCCATTTCTCCCGTCCCAGGCCGACTGATTGTAGAACACGTGCCGGGCGACCACGACCGGCTGGAAGGTGATCGTCACCACAAGGGCACGCTCCACCCACAGCCCCTTCCCGTTCGTCGCCCGCACCCGGATGGCGTACGACGCCCGGGTCTCGAAATCGAAAACCGCTCCGGTGCGGACTTCATCTCCTGTCACGGTGAACCACGCGTTGTCCTCCGCCCCTTCCCCGCCCACCAGGGTGAACTGGAAGGTTTCGGCCGCATCCGGATCGGTCACCACCAGGCGCCCCACCGCTGCCCCGATCGCCAATCCCTCCGGCACCGAGGAATCAGGCAACTGGACATCCGTCGGCGCACCCAGATCGTAGAACCGCACGTCATCGACGAACCATCGCCGAGCGGCCCCGGCCGCGGATCCGGTCGAGGCGAACCTCAACCTCACGTCCGCCCGGTTTGCCGCCCCCGGCAGTCGGAACAATTCCAACCGGGCTCCGTCCGCGGCATCCTGGTTGAGCCGGGCCTGGATGAAATCGCCGATCGAGGCATCGATGGGGCTGGCCAGGGCGTCTCCCAGCAGATTGCCCTTCAGCACACCCCCGGAAAACCAGAGCGCGGATTCGGCCAGCGACTGTCCCATCGTGGCGGGTCCATCCACGGCGCCATCGGGACGGCGGACGACCCGGAACGCGGACATCATGATCACCACCGGTTTCCAGGTGGCCCCGGCATCGACTGAGTATTCGACGGCGCCAAGCGCATCGTCGCCTTGCGTGAATCCCGAGGAGAACGCGAGCACGGGATGAGCGACCGACGAGAGATCGAACGGCCGTGATTCGATGAATTGAACCTGGCCGAAACCCACTTCCCCAGAGGCGGGACGGCTCACCTGGGGCCCGTCGCATCGACCGGAGGCCGCGGCGAACAGGACTCCGCCCGACTTCAACCGCCCCAGGGTCAACCGTTCGCCGTTCAGGATCTCCTCGCTCCCGATTTCCGAACCGATCCCCGGATCGACCTGACCCAACCGGTTGTTCTCAACCACCAGCCAGCCCCGATAGGGTTCGGATCGCGGGTTGGCCAGATCCGAACCGGTGTCACACGACACCGTGAACTGCGAACCGATCCATCCCTCGGGAAGTCCGCCCTCCGTCACCGCGTCGAAAGTCTCCCCCATCCGGGGCGCCGACGGGAGCACGGCATTCTTCAGGTTGCGGAACGTCCATGGCTCGGTCCGCACAAATCCCCCCGTCGTTGATCGGAAGGTGAGACGGGCCTGGTGCGACTCCGACGGAACCCGGATTCCGGTGGGAACCCAGGTGAGGTGGATGCGCGTTCCTTCGCGCCGGATGTGGGTGACCGGGCTGCCATCGATGCGGAAATCGATCGTGGCCTCGTCGATGATCTTCGTGTCGCCGTCGGAAAGGATGACCTCGACCCTGGCCGGCGTCCGATTCACCAGCGCAAGACCCGGGGGCGGTGAGATGGACACGATCCGGGGAGGGCGATCGACGCCGAGAGCGGAACGGTAGGCAGGAGCGCCTCCGCCGGCCCCGTCGTTGATCAGCACCCGGGCGCCATCCGCCTGCACCGTGTACCATTCCAGGTTCGAGGCCAGGCCGCCCTCCTCGTAAACCAGCCGGAAGGGATACACCCCCGCCTCAGGCACCCAGAAACTGAACAGGGTTTCCCCGCCGTCCCTGCGCCCATCCCACTCCCCCAGCGTTCGTGCGCGCAAGGCATCCCCCACTTCGCCCGAGGTGACACGGAATCCATCGTCCGAATTCACTCCCATGGTCACCAGACCCGCCGGCATTTCGAGATAGGTCAGAACCTCGACGGCCGTGCCATCCGTGGATCCATCCGTGCCTGGAATTCCCGGCATGGGATCGTCGGGCGAAAACCACCCGGTGCTGTCCCCGCCGCTTTGGCCGAGATTGAGAACCGTGGGAATTTCAAAGGTGATCGGGGCGTTGGTTGGATTTGCCGGCGCGGCCGGCGCGAGCGCGATCCCCATCGCGGCGGGATCGGCGTTGTTCCTCAACCATCGTCCCTCGCCGTCGACCAGGCGCCCCGCCAGCGCACGTTCGGCGCGATTCAGGGTGTTCTCGCGACGCGAGGCGTTGTTGAAGATCCGCCAGACAAAACCAGGGGCCGCAGGATCCGGATTAACGCGGGTCGAGGTGTCCAGCGCAACCAGGTCCGGCAGGGCAACCGCCACGAAACTCCGCGTCGCCGACGCTGGCTCCCACAGGGCGTTCCCGGCCTGGTCAGCCTGGACGACGACCCGCCCCGAACCGTTCACTCTCAACCCCTCGGCCACCACCTCACCCGGTCCCGAGATCACCGAGAATCCCACGGCCAGACCACTGCCCGTGGCGACGGTCAGTCCATAGGTTTGACCGGTCACCAGGGGCGCCCCCGCGGCGGGCGACACCCAGGTGAGTGACTGCGGCGATCTCTCCACCCGGAGGGTGCGTTCAAGAACCGCCTCCTTGAACTGCGCGTTCCCGGCCTGGCTCGCCCGCACCACCACCGTTCCGGGTCCCGTCAGCGACAACGACACCCCACTCAGGGTCGCCGGCCCGCTGACCACCGACAGAACCACCCCGAGCCCGCTGCTTGCCACCGCCTCCAGGCGCACCGGCGAGTCCGAGGTCCGAACCAACACGGGCGGATCGAAGTCGAGGGTCTGATCCTGCCGGATTTCCGTGAACCGGATCACCTCCATGCCCCACACCCCGGTCGCGACATAGGCGAAGTCCCCCGCAGCACGCACGACGCCCGGTTCGCCTCTCAATTCCCTTCCCGCGATCCGAACCGGGTGCGCCGGATCGTTGACCTCAAACACCTCCACGCCGCCCTCGCTCGAGGTGACATAAACCAGGTTGTCGACCACCTCGAGGCCCGTGGCGAATCCCCGGGTGCCGGCTCCCCCAAGAAGAATGGGATTCTCCGGCGAGCGCACATCCACCGCGGCCAACCCGGCAAATCCGTTCGCCACGAAGGCCACCCCGCCCACCACCCGGACCTCCGACACCGTCCCGGCCATCGACAATCCCCCCAGTCGCACGGGCCGCGTGGGATCGCCCACATCCAGGATCTCAAGGCCCAGGAACTGGTCGGCCACATAAAGCAGGCCGTCCACGGCATGCAGCGACTTGACGATTCCCCCTGCATCATACTCGCCCAGCCAAACCGGCAATGCGGGCAGGCTGACGTCCAGGATCTGCACCCCGCCGAATCCATCCGCGAGATAAGCCACACCACCCAGCACCTCCACCGATTCGGTGTAACCGCCGCTGATGTAACTTCCCACCCCCATCGGCATCCCAGGCAGGGACACATCGACAATCTCCAGTCCCAAACTTCCCGCCGCCACGAAGGCATGTCCCCCGGACACCCGAAGTCCGAGCGCCGAACCCGCCATCTTATGACGTCCCACCTGGACGGGATGGGTCGGATCGGACACGTCGATCAGGCGCAGGCCCGATCGTTCATCGGCCAGGACAATCACGTCCCCGATCTTCTCCAAGGCCCGCGCCGTGCCGGAATTCTCAATCGCTCCGGCGAGAGTCGGGGCGGACGGGGGTGTTGGATCCAGGATTTCCAGTCCCGCTCCACCGGAAGCCAGAAAGACTTGTCCATCGAACCATTGGACGGCCTGCACTTCGCCCTCCGAAGTGTAGCCACCCAGAATCACCGGACTCGCCGGCCGGGTGACATCCACGACCCGCAAACCGGCCGTGTGACTTGCCACATAGGCAAGCCCGCCCGAAACCTGGACGTCGTACACGCTGCCACCGGTGGCGATTCCGGCCAGCCGCACCGGGGCCGAAGGCGTCGCGACATTCAGGATCTGGAGGCCCGATGTGCCGTCCGCCACGTAAGCCAGATTCCCCGCGACCCGGATCATTCGTGCCGCCCCCGGCGTATCCAGGGTTCCCAGCAACACCGGCGCCGACGGAACACCCACTCCGAGGATCTGCACCCCCGAATTCCGGTCGGCGACATAGGCCACGCTGCCCACCACCTGCACCCCCAGCGCGTTGCCCGGCGTGTTGTATCCACCCACCCGCACCGGTTGCGCGGGACGGCTCACATCCACAATCACCAACCCCACCCGATCCGAGGCCAGGTACGCCAGCGTCCCGGACACAAACAGACCCTTCACCGAACCACCGTCGGAATAATTCCCCAGCCGGACCGGCGCCTCCGGCCGGCTCACATCCAGAATCTCCAGGCCGCCGGAATCGTCCGCCACGTAAACCACCGAACCCACCCCCTGCACCGCCAGGGCCAACCCAGGGGTGTCGTAGCTGCCCACCAACACCGGATTCCCCGGCTCCCGGATGTCCACAATGGCCAATCCCCCCTCCCCCTGAGCCACGTAAGCATACCCGCCCGCCACCCAAAGCCCGACCGCGTCCCCGCGCGAAAATCCCTTCCAGCGACCCACGGATTCCACCACCACCGACCCCCGATTGAAGGTGCAGGTGGCCCGGACCGGCGCGAAGGTCCCGTCCCCAGCCACCTCCGCCGCCACCACAATCGATCCCCAACCCGTCGGCGTCATCCGATCCCCCGTCACCTCCGCGGGACCGCTCACCCGGGTGAATGTCACCGGCCGACCGGTGTCCACCGTCGCCGACAACAGGACCTCCAGCCCCGGCGTCAGCGCAACCCCCGCGTCCGGCGTTTGCCAGGTCACCGATTGCGGACGCCGAACCACCCTGAACTGCCGTTCCTCGTTCGCCGGCAGAAACCGCGCATCGCCCGACTGCACCGCCCGGACCACCAGCGTGCCTTCGCCCGTCGGTGTCAGTCGCCCCGCGGACACCGTGCCCGGTCCGGAAACCACCTCGAATGCCACCTCCAACCCGCTGCTGGCCGTCGCGGTGAGGGAGATGTCCACCCCCACCCGAAGCCGCGTCCCAGCCGGGGGTCCAACCCAGGTGAGTGACTGGTTGCGGGCACCGAGCCCAAGCTGGACCGGCCGCAGGAATGCGGCGCCGCTGGTGCGATTGCTGACCACCAGGGCGGTCTGATGGGCGCCCCCGGGCAGCAGGGTGGTCGACTCGTTCCAGGACAACTCCACAGGAAGGGTCTGTCCCGGTCCAAGGCTGCCTTCGACCGGACTCACCGAAACCCAACCTGCGCCCACGCCAGCCGACCAACTCACCGCAGCCGGTCCCGCATTGCTCAGGGTGAAGGTCTTTGATACCGGCGAAAAAGGTCCCCCCGGAAGCCCCAGCCCACCGAATCCATCCAGGGGCGTGATCCTCAGATCATCGGTCGGCTCCCCCGTGAACTCCACGTCGTCGATGTTCCAGCCATGATAGGAAAGCGAACCATCCGTCGGTCCCAGGGTCCAACGCACATACACGGCCGACTGCCGGTCCGCCACGGCCGAGAGATCCAGGCTCTCCGGCTGCCATGAGGTGTCCAGAATGCCCGCGACCGAGTTCGTCCAGACTGTCGTCCACTGGACGCCGTCGCGACTCACTCCCACCGAGGCCTGGTCGAACAGCGAACTTTCCACACCCAGCCAGCGCTGGAATCCCACGCGAACCTGGGCGTGATTCCTGAAATCGAAGGGACCAGCCACCAGCGACTGCGCGGGGAGGTTGTCCTGGTATTTACCGGCCAACTGAAACCCGTACACCTTCAACCCCGTGTGTCCCGACGCCGGATCGCCCCCGGCCCCTTGAGGCTGTCCCCAGGCCCACGACCCGGATGTCTGCCAGCCGGGATCGGTGTCCATGTCGAAGCGGTACACCACCTCCCGCGACGCCCCCAGCACGGTCGACAGCCAGAAACCCAGGCAGGCACCCAGCAACCTCAACCCTGGCACTCCGATTCTCCGGAGCCCACCGACAGCCCACACCCCGCCCGGACCCAACCCGGCCCCGAACCCAGCAAACGTCGGGATCTTCATCGCGCGAGACTCATGCCCCGGACCGGCCAGTCCTCCCTCATCACACCCAGCCACCCCTGATCCAACCGAAGGCCACCGGGCATGGCATCGGGATCCAGGATGGGTTGGGGCGCTCGGTTCGAACCGCGGTCAATCGAGTTGCGGGGGCTTTCCTTCGGGTTACTTCACTCGCGCTGATCCCAACCAACCCCTTCCCACACACCGGGTCAAGAAACGGGCAATAAGGCTACCATT
>CAYZAE010000035.1:40769-45441 GCA_964476125.1 uncultured Verrucomicrobiota bacterium
TTCTTCAATTAGGGAACCCGAGCTACGCATCGCCGGAGTGACAATTCCGGCAAGTCACCGCCATGGACATCGCGCGTCGTTCCAGGTTCTACCTCGACCGAAGCCCCGCCCCGGCCGCCTCCGCAGCGTCAGCTCCCGCCGGTTCCCGCACCAACCTTAGGGAATCGCGATCCACCCACATCCGGCCCGCATTCGCCACCAGTTCGCAGAGCAGCTCCACCACCTTCCCCGGTTCGCCCACCTCGAAATCATGGTGCAGCCATTGCCAGCCGGTTTCCCCCACCAGGCCGGGACCGGAGCGGGCCGCCCCCTGCACGCGGAACCCAGCCCCCCCTGTCCGCAGCCCAGCCACCGGGATCACCCCGGCCACCCTGGCTCTGCCCTCCAATCGGTAACGCCCGGCCCCCAGCCAGACCCGCGCGCGCCAGGAAGCACGGGTGGTTTGCGACGTCTCGGCGCGCAGGCAGGAAACCCCATCCGGCCCGGGGCCCTCGTCCAGTGTCGTGGCCCCGCCGGCATCCACGGGTCTCCATTCCCGAATCGCCACGGCGCCCTTCTCAAACTCGGGACGCACCGGAGGCACCTCCCCCAGCTGTCGTCGGATCCACCCCTCCCGGTGCACAATCCGGGCCTTCAAATCGTCCGCCCCCACCTTCACGACCCGCCATTCGGCTTCCTTCAGGTTCGGACGCAGATCCACCACCCAGCAGTCCACGCGCTGGGTCAGCGTTCCCAGCGACGCGGCCCCTTCCAGCAAGGCAGCCAACCGGAGGTCGTAGGCCCTGCGACCTTCCTCGGTCTCCATCAACGCCCGGGCCACCCCACCCCCAAACCGCGGACGGATCGGAAATTCCTCCCGGCCGAACAACTGATCCATCCCGTCCGGGAAAAACACCACCCGTCCCGATCCGGGATCCTCGTAAATGCGGAAATTATTCCGGGCAATGCCATAGCCATCCCGGTGCCCGACCAGAACCTCCAGGGCCAGGCCGGTGAGGTACCGGTCAAGGTCCAGGATCTCCCCCATCCGCCGCCAGCGAACCGAAGGTTCCACCTCAACGATCGCCTGGGCCAGCGACTCCACCCAACCGGCCGGTTGACCCGACGCGGAACTCCGATGAAGGGGAACATCGATGTCGGCCCCTTGGTCGTTGTCGTACAGGGCACCCATCCCCCCGGGGAAATGCCGGCGAAGAAACGCGCCGGGGTACCCCTCCTTGAGCACATACAGCCCCAGCTCACGCCCGTTCAAAACCACCCGCGCATGCGCCACCCGCGGCATCGGAATTCCAGCCTCCGCGAAAACCTCCGAACCCACCGCCTCATTCAGGTATCCGGGATCCTCCACGGCGTTGTTCAATTGAACCCGCTCCACCTCCCCACCCGCCCGCCGTCCCGGCTCGAATCGCGCGAAATCAAGGGTCCACGAAGGCTTCTCCCCGATCGGCCGAAAACTCCCCACACCCCCTTTCAACCGTACCGCCACACGCACCGGATCCCTCCCCGCCATCCCCACCGTTCCCGGCACGAATCGCCGGGGCTGCTCACCCAGCGATCGAAGAACCTCCGGATCCAACCGCAACCTGAATTCCGTCACCGCACCACGCCCGAACATCACCGACCAGGAATCGGTCGCGGACGACTCCCCCGCCACGTTCGTCTGCTTTTGCTCCTGTTCCTGCTTCTGCTCCCGCCTCGGCTTGGCCTTCGCCTTCTCGTCCGTCTTCGCCGTCGCCTCCGTCATCCCTGGAACGTCGCCCGCCAGGATCGGCATCGGCCCCAGGCCGAGGAGCAGTCCGAGCACCAGGCCTCCGGCAAACCGACCCACGCGCGACCGGACCCGACCGGAGCCCCCGGGGCGCGTCGCCCGCTGCCCAACGCACCTGCCGGATTCGCCGAGCCGCAGATCATTCACGGCGGGTCCGCCGGTTTTTCTCGACCACCACCAGCGCATTCGCCGACGGACGTTCCCGTCCCTCGGACGGGCTGTTGATGACATTGCCGAAGACCCACAGGGTGGCCGAGCCGCCGCCATCGAGGTTCATGGCATTTTCGCAGCCCAGCTTCTGCATGTAGGCCGCGAGTTCCGGGAAGGACATGCCCAGGGAAATGTTCCCCTGGCGTCCGTCGATCTCCACCAGGAACACGGTGTCCCGGTTGAATCCCACCGCCGACCTGGGATGGCGCGCCTGGAGCCCGTTCCATTGCATGGCTTTCCCGTCGCGAACCAGGGTGGGACCGCCCCCGATCGCCACCTTCACCTCCTCCAGTTTCGGAAAGGTCTCCGTCATCACCTGCAAGGTCATCCCCGCCACCACCGCCGGCAACCCGGCGACCAGGCCCGGCGCGATGGAAAGGACCATCGTGTCCGCGGTCAGCGCCGTATCCGCCTCCTGCCGGACCTCCCGTACGCGCGCCGCATAGGTGCGGCCCACCGCCAGGGGCAGCCAGTTCGTGTTGGTCCCGCGCTCAAGCACCGCCACCAGCCCCGCAGGCGCCCGCGTCGAAGCCCCCACCGCCGAAGTGTAAAGGACCGCGCTCCCGGCGCCCCGCTCCTCGTTCAAACCGATTGGGACCGAATTCCCCCCGGGCCACACCACCCGGAATCGCGACACCACATTGGTCATGCGCGGCTCACCCGCCGCGTCGATCCAGAAACAGGCATGTCCGTCCGGCGCACTCACCAGTTCGCCACGGCAGATCTGGAGATCCCGCGGACGCCCGGGATACCGGTCCTGCTGGTGATAAAAGTCGCCATTCACCGCAGCCACCACCTGACCGGAGCCCGCCGGCCATCCCCGCGCCATGTCCGAAACCAGGGCCATCGAAAAGCTCTCTCCGCGACCCATCGCCGTCTGAAGCTCCACGTCCGGGTGCCGCAGCTGGACCTTCACCACATGCATCGACCACGGCACTCCGGGCTCCGACTCATGCACGTAGGAATAGCCGCGCGACGGCTTTGACGGCGGGGTGTTCGTGGCCCCCTCCGCGCCCAGGGCCACCCCGGGAAGCCAAACCCACAAAGCCAGCCAGACCCCCTGCTGCCGCCACCCCCTGATCCCTCGATGTTTGCCGGAACGTTCCATGATTCAGATCTCCTTGGGACCCTGGTTCCTCACCGGCCGTTCAAAGCCTCCGCCGGAGCCGCCTGGGCAGGCCCCGTTCCACCCCCACCACCGGCCGACTCGCGAACCACCACCAGCGCATTCGCAATCGCACGCTCGTGTCCATCACAGGGACTGTTCCGGATCCGCCCGTCGTACCAGAAGGTCGCCGAACCGCCGCCATCGAGATTCATCGCCTCCCGACACCCGAGTTTGACCAGCCAAGTCGCAAGTTCTTCCAAAGTCATTCCCACCGACAACCCCCGCTGACGCCCATCCACCTCCACCAGATAGAGATACTTGTCGTTCCAAGCCACTGCACTCCGGGGATGGCGCTCGAACATCGACGAGGACGAATAGCCATCCCCGGACGGCACAATGCGCTGTCGCTGCCCGCCACGCACCAGCACCGGCCCGCCGCCAATCGCCTGCTGGACGCCCGTCAGCCCAGGCTCCGAACCCGTGCTGACCTGCAACACCTCCCCCACCGCCACCCCGGACAGACTCCGAGCCACCCCCGGCCCCGCCGAAAGAATCATCACCTCCGGCGATAACCGGGAATTTCCCGCGTCCCGAATCTCCCGGACCCGCGCCGAATACGTCACCCCCATGCGCAGGGGAAGCCACGGCCCCCCACCCGGCGCCGCCTCCAGCACCAATTCACGGCCCCCGCCGGAACTGCGCGTCGAACTCCCCGCCGCCGCCGTGTACAGCATGAGCTCGTCCGCCGACCGTTCCTCGTTCAAACCAAAACCCATCCGCTGCCCCCCCGGCCACGTCACCTCGAACTTCGATCGGACCGGCCCCGTCGAAGGCACCCCGTTCGTGTCCACCCAGAACGCCACCCCGCCGGTCGGCGCGCTCAAAACCTCCCCGTTCATGATCTGCAATCCACGGGGATCCCCGGCAAAACTCCGGTCGCGCTGATAGAAATCACCGTTCACCGCCGCCAACGGCTTTCCGGTCGGCCCCGCCGCGTGCGCGAGCTGTCCGCTGAGCGTGCCCAATCCCACCGCCGCCCCGCCGGCATGCGCGGACCGCACCTGCAAGCCGGGCACGCTCCGATCCACCGCCACCAAATGAATCGACCACGGCACATTCGCGACGCGGACATTGGTATAGGTCACCCCGGGGGTGCGTTCCGCCGACTCCCTCGACCCCGATCCGCCACCCGCTTCCCGCGTCGTCACCGCCGGTGCCGGCATCGAGTCCTCGCCAGCATCCGCCTGGACCGGAGGCCGGCAGGCCGTGAGCGCCGCGGCTGCGGAGAGGATCAGAAAAAGCATCGTGGCGGTCCCTCGACGCGGTTCTCCCGCGCCTGGGGTCCGCCCGGCACAGGCGCCAGACCGGTCCTTCATAGCGTCGCCATTCTCCGCTCGTATTGCTCCCACGGCAACCTCGCGATCCGCAACCCCGGATTCCACCCACCCCCCTTGACGCCCCTCCTCCCACCGCGTAGCACCCCATTCAAAGCGCTTCGAAACATTCGTGGTGCGTCGCAGGTCGCAGGTCGTAGGTCGTAGGTCGTAGGTCGTAGGTCGTAGGTCGTAGGTCGTAGGTCGTAGGTC
>CAYZAE010000036.1:0-33564 GCA_964476125.1 uncultured Verrucomicrobiota bacterium
GCCAGGGGTTCGAATACGACCGGATCCGGGATCGCGCGTGGCACTACCGCGACTACGTGATCCGGAGTTTCAACGAAGACAAACCCTACGATGTGTTCATGCGCGAACAGATCGCCGGTGACGTGCTCGAACCGGTCACCTCCGACGGCATCATCGGCGCCAGCCTGCTGGTCTGCGGTCCCTACGACGAAGCCGGGAATGCGCAGGCCAACGCCACCCAGAAAGCCATCACCCGCGAGGAGGAGATGGAGGATCTCGTGGGGGTGGTCGGCCAAACGTTCCTCGGCCTGACGGTCAACTGTGCCCGCTGCCATTCGCACAAGTTCGATCCCATCCCGCTCGAGGAGTATTACCGGGTGAAGGCGGTGTTCGACGGCATCAAACACGGGGAACGGCCCATCGCCTCCCCCGCGGAAACCCGCGCCCGCGAAACACGGCTCGCGACACTCCAGACGGGCCTTCGCGACACCCAGGCCACCCTCGCACGACTCGAGTCCGAAGGCTGGCGCATCGCCTCCTCCAACCGCCCCGCCGGATCCCCCGCCCCGGGACCCGAACCGCATCGGCGCTGGGACTTCGAACGCTCCGACATCCCAACCACCGAAGGCCAGCTCCTGGGCGGCGCCACCCTCGGCCGGGGGACCCTCGATCTCCCCAGGGACGGCGCCCATTTCCAATCGGCGCCGCTCTCTCGCGACATCCGCGAAAAGACGCTCGAAGCCTGGGTTTCCCTGGCCACCCTCGATCAGGGCGGTGGGGCGGCGCTTTCGATCGAGACCGCCGATGGCCGGAACTTCGACGCCATCGTCTTCGGCGAACGGCAGCCCCGGAAATGGATGGCGGGCAGCTCCGGGTTCGCGCGCACCCGCGACCTCGGCGGCCCCGAGGAATCGACCGGCCCCGGCGTGCTCGTCCATGTCGCCATCGCTTATCGCTCCGACAACAGCATCGCCGTCTTCCGCAACGGCGAGCCGTATGGCGAAGCCTACACACCGTCGTCCCCGCTCCAGACCTTCAAGGCTGGCGAGGCGCGGATCCTGATCGGCAAACGCCATACCGGAGGCGGAAAGGCATTCCTCACAGGGGCCGTCCGCCGGGCCGCGTTGTACGACCGGGCCCTCAGTCCCGCCGAGATCCAGGCCTCGTTCCAGGCTGCCGGCTTCCACATCCCGCTGACCGAAGCGCTCGCCCAACTCCAACCGGAACAGCGCCGGGATTACGACGAGGCCCGGAAGCGCCTCGAGGAGCTTCGCAAGGAACTGTCGTCCGTCCCGCCGCTCCCGGTCTCCTACGTCGGAACCCGCGTCCAACCGCAACCCACGCGAGTGCTGCGCCGCGGCGACGTCAAGAGTCCCGGGGACACGGTCGCCCCGGCTGCGCTTTCCGTTCTCCCGACCCCGGGAACGACCTTCGACCTTCCGCCGGATGCCCCGGAAGCCCAGCGGAGGCTTCGGTTCGCGGAATGGCTGGCGAATCCGAAAAACCCCCTGCCCGCGCGGGTGATGGCGAACCGCGTCTGGCACTTTCATTTCGGCCAGGGCCTGGTGGCCACGCCGAACGACTTTGGCGCCAGTGGCTCCCGGCCCAGTCACCCCGAACTTCTCGACTGGCTGGCCGCCACCTTCATCGAGAATGGCTGGAGCGTGAAAGCGCTTCACCGCGTCCTGCTCAACTCCGCCACCTACCGCCAGTCCGCCCAATCCCAGGAACGCGCCCTGGCGATCGACGCCGACAACACCCTGCTCTGGCGTTTCCCGGCCCGGCGGCTGGAGGCCGAGGCCGTTCGCGACGCCGTGCTCGCCGTCAGCGGCCAGCTCAACCTCGCCGCCGGGGGCCCCAGTTTCCGTCCGTTCGAAGCCCTCCAGTTTCCCGCCAACGCCTACGTTCCCACCGACCCCACCGGCGCCGAGTTCCAGCGACGCACCGTTTATCGCATGAACGTGAACTCCGGGAAGGACCCCCTGCTCGACGCCTTCGACTGCCCGGATCCTTCGGTGAAAACCCCGCGCCGGGGCGTGACCACCACGCCGTTGCAGGCGCTGGGCCTCATGAACGGCTCGTTCGTCCAACGCAACGCCGCCCACCTCGCCGATCGTGCCCGACGCGAAGCCGGCGAGGATCCGGCTGCCGCCATCCGCCACGCCTACCGACTCACCCTCGGCCGGCCTCCGTCCGCCACCGAGGAAACCCGCGCCCTCGCCGCCGCCCGGGAACGCAGCCTGACCAACGTCTGCTGGGCCCTCCTGAACTCGACCGAATTCGTCTACGTCCGATAACCGCACTCCCGTCTCCCTTCTCCCCACGACGCACGACCCACGACCCACGACCACCGACCCACGACCCACTCCCTCACCATGTCTCCTCTCCTTTCCCGTCGTCATTTCCTGTCGAACACCGCCGGTGGCCTGGGTGGCGTGGCGCTGGCCTGGCTGCTGAACCGGGATCAGGCCCGGGCCGGAACCGGAATCGGAACCGGAATCGCGGGGGAACCCCGCCCAGGCGTGGCGCGCCAGCCGCATTTCGCGCCCAAGGCCCGGCGGGTGCTTCAGATCTTCTGTTGCGGGGGCGTCAGCCACATCGACACCTTCGATCACAAACCCGAGCTCGAGCGCCTGGACGGGAAGACGCTGGAAGGCAAGGGCGAGAACCTCGGGTTCTTCGGACAGCCCGGGCGGGTGATGAAGAGTCCGTATGCGTTCCGTCGACACGGACGCAGCGGGGCCTGGGTCAGCAGCCTGTTGCCGAACCTCGCGGGCTGTGTGGATGACCTCTGCTTCATCCATTCGATGTTTGCGAAGAGCAACAACCACACCCCGGCCACCTTCCAGATGAACTCCGGGTTCACCCTCAACGGATTTCCCAGCATGGGCGCCTGGTTGAGCTACGGGCTCGGCACCGAGAACGAGGATCTTCCCGCCTTCGTGGTCCTCCCCGACCCGCGCGGGCTGATCGCCGGGGGATCGATCAACTGGACCTCCGGCTTCCTCCCCGCAAACCACCAGGGAGTTCCCTTCCGCACCCAGTCCAAGGAACCCATCGCCGACCTCGACACCCCGGCCGCCATTTCCCCGGCCACACGGATTTCCGACCTCGGTCTGCTGCAGTCGATGAACCGCGAATTCGCCGACGCCAGCCCGGCGGACTCCGCGTTCGCGGCGCGACTCCGCTCCTACGAACTCGCCGCCCGCATGCAGGCCAGCATTCCCGAGGCCACCCGGCTCGAGAACGAATCCGCCTCCACCCGGCAGCTCTATGGCATCGACGACCCCTCGAACAAGGGATTCGGCCGCAACTGCCTCATGGCCCGACGACTTCTTGAGCGCGGCGTGCGGTTCGTCCAGATCTTCAACGGGGGCGCCTTCGGCAGCCCGCGCATCAACTGGGATGGCCACGAGAACCTGAAGGAGAACCACGACACCCAGGCGGCCACCATGGACCGCCCGGTGGCCGCCCTCCTCCACGATCTCAAACAGCGCGGCATGCTCGAGGACACCCTCGTCGTCTGGACCACCGAATTCGGTCGGGGACCCGCGACCCAGGGCATCAACTCCCCCGGACGCGATCATCATCCCACCGCCTTCACCTGCTTCCTCGCCGGCGCGGGCGTAAAGAAGGGGTTTCACTACGGGGCCTCCGACGACGTCGGATATTTCGTGGCGGAGAACAAGGTCATCATCCCCGACCTCCATGCCACCATCCTCCACCTGCTTGGCATCGACCACGAACGCCTGACCTTCTACCACAACGGCATCAACCGCCGGCTCACCGACGTGCACGGCACGGTGTTAAACGACATTCTCACCTGAACCCGCTCCCGACTCCGGTGTAGGTCTCCCAACTCCCCACTCCCCACTCCCCTCCGCCCTCTTCATGATCGAAGCCCCGCAGATCCTCCGTCTCGAAGCCCGCCCAACCGCGACCCTGCGCCTCCTGGTTCCACGCGAGGAAATCAGGAACGTCATGGGACCTGGCATCCGGGAAGTCATGGGGGCGATTGTCGCCCAGGGCCTCACTCCCACCCAACCGTGGTGCACCCACCATTTCCGCCGGCCGACCGACACCTTCGATTTTGAGATCTGCGTGCCGGTGAACCGCCCGGTCCAACCGATCGGCCGTGTCCGTCCCGGGGAATGGCCAGCCATGACCGTGGCGCGCACCGTCTACCATGGCCCTTACGAAGGCCTCGCCGCGGCGTGGCCCGAGTTTCTGAGTTCCATTGAGACCCTGGGACACCCCCAGGCGGAGGATCTTTGGGAAAGCTATCTCGTGGGCCCGGAAACCCGTTCCAACCCGGCCGACTGGCGCACCGAACTCATCCGACCGCTGGAGGCAATGGGGTCACATCTAGATTGTTGACATTTGATTCCCCCTCCGCGACGCCCACACAAAACGCCGCTGGCGTTGACCAATATGTCAACAATTTAGACGCGACCCCATTGCCTTCTCGCACGCGACTGCCTGGAAACGACCGCTAGTCGAACGAAAGCGGCCTGCAGGCGTCTACCTGCAGGCCGCTCGATTTCGCCCCTCGGTCTGGGAATCTTCAGCGAAGCGATCGCCGACGCAAAGCAATGATCGGCGCGATGCCAAGGCCCAGCAGGGTCATCGACGTTCCGACATCAGGAACACGCCCCGTCTGATAGCCCTGTGCGTTGAAGTAAAGAGCAGGGGAGTTGTAGGTTCGGACCGTAATCCCAGGTTCCGCATAGTCGTCGACAACCCCCGAATACCGAAGCCCTCCGAACGTGATCGGATCGGATATCCCCGGAAAATCGCTCGGGCTATAAAAGAACTGACCGAAATGGATAGCTTGTTCCGTGCTGGTTTTCAGATCCGAGCTAAACAACACCGATCCCGCGGTATCGAGAAAGGACAATGTCCCCGTGCCCTCGACATCGGAGGGATCAGCAGAGGCGTATGAAAAAAGCCAGATCAAACTCAACCCGTTGATGGTCAGAGTCTGGCTGTTCTTGAACCGGAGCGTGAAATCGAATTGGTCGCCCTCCGCCAGATCGACACTGAATGCCGGGCTGAACGGCGGAGCACCCTGAACTCCGGCCGTGAATCCCGACAGCCCCGGTTGAAGATCCGCGAGGTCGAGCTCGACATTGACCGTCTGGATGACGCCGAACGCGGACGTGCCCAGGAGCATGCCGACAGTGGCCGACGCAAGAATTGGTTTGAAGGTACGAGGCTTCATAGCGGGCGCACGCTACCCTCGCGCCCGAAGTGTAGTCAAATCTCTTAGGTGTATAAAATTAGTATATTCGCGCTATCGACCGCACAACGGGGTCGCCTCTAAATTGTTAGCTCTGCTGCAAAGCCTCCAGAGAGGCAATGGGGTCGTGGAGCCTGGCCATTTTCAGGCGTCGCGGAGCGACAGAAGGATGGTAGCCGTGGGCAACGCCCACGGTATGCGTGGTTTTTTGGTCGGCGTCGCGGAGCGACGCACGAACGGTCGGGGAGATAGGCGAGTCGAAGGATTCGTGAGGATATTTCAGGTGAAGGATTCCGGCGTCGCGCCGCGACGCACCCGAAATTCGCACCGGATCCAGGGGCTGAAGCCCCTGGCTACCCTCGTTCCGTCGCTCCGCGACTTCGGAGAACAGGCAATGGGGTCGCGTCTAAATTGTTGACATTTAAGTTCCCCGATCACGTCCCGACCTGGAACGGATCCCGGCGGCCCTACCCTGGGCTGCCGGCCACAACGCCGTTGGCGTTGCCCGGAAAATCAACAATTTAGACACGCCTCCATCGCCCTATCGAAGCCAATTTTCTAACGCTGGTGTCCACGCCCGGCATCTGACACGTTGCGCAATCAGTTAACCCTATCCTGTAGACTCCCTAATGAACTCCGGCGATGCCAAGGCGGCGGGAAACGGACCGTCCACGACTGCGAAACTTGACCCAGGCGGCACTCCGACACGACGACGGTGGCGGCGTGCCGTTCTTTGGTTCGGCGGGGGATTGCTTCTGATCGTGGGTCTCGCGGCCCTGGGACTGCTCGCCTATGTCCAGTTGTTTCCGGAAAGAGTGGCCCGTGGAACCATCGAGTCCTGGAGAAAAAACGCTGGGCTGGTACGGAAGGAAATCGAACTCCCCAGCGGGCTCCGGTACGCCTACCTGGAGGGCGGCACCGGTGAGCCGCTGCTGCTCCTGCATGGATTTGGGGCTGACAAGGACAATTTCGATCCGGCAGCCTTCTTTTTGGTTCCGCACTACCGCGTCATTGTGCCCGATCACATCGGCTTCGGAGAGTCTTCGAGACCGGATGAAGCCGACTACTCACCGCCCGCTCAGGCGGAGCGTTTGCACGCGTTCGTGCAGGCGCTGAACCTTTCCCGAGTCCATCTTGGAGGTAATTCGATGGGTGGGCAGATCGCCATGGCCTACGCGGTGGCGCACAGCAACGAGGTTCAAAGCCTCTGGCTACTCGACCCAGCCGGTGTCTGGACCGCGCCCAAAAGCGAGGTGCTGTCCGAGATCGCCGAAGGAAGGCGCAACCCGATGTTGGTTAAAACCGAGCAGGAGTTCCTTCACCTCTTCCAGTTGGTGGTGAGCAAGCCACCCTTCGTGCCTGGTCCGGTGCTACGCGTCCTGGCGCAAGTGCGGATCCGGAATTTCGATCTGGAGGAGAAGATTTTTCCCCAAATCACGGGGTATTCGGTGGAAGACAAGGTGGCCGGACTGGCCGTTCCCACATTGATTGTCTGGGGTGAGGAGGATCGCGCGCTCCATAGGGGTGGCGCCGAAATTCTGCACCGGCTCCTGCCACGCTCGGAAGTCATCCTCATGCCCGGGATTGGCCATCTGCCGATGCTCGAAGCGCCGCAGCGTTCCGCGGAAGACTATCTGAGATTCAGAAGCCAATGGAGTCGCATCTAAATTGTTGACATTTAAGCTCCCCGATCACGTCCCGACCTGGAACGGATCCCGGCGGCCCTAACCTGGGCTGCCGGCCACAACGCCGTTGGCGTTGACCGGAAAATCAACAATTTAGACACGCCCCCATCGCCGCTCTGCTAGGCGCGCCGGTTTTCGAATTCCGATTGGTTTCAAGCCTTCAAGCTGCGGCGCAAACGAAGTCCAAATCCAAGGATGGATCCCACCAGAAGTAACTCGCTCGGGAGGGATGTGCCCTCGGGAACGGCACTCACCCGAATCCGAGCCACCTTGTATCCGTCAGCCAGGAAATTCGCGGAACCAAAGCTGAAGCCGGCGAAGGTACCATCAAGAATTCCCCCCTGGCCGGCCGGAGCGAACCCCGGGTGCGCCCGAATCGTGTCGCCCTCCGTGATTCCTGTATTGGGTGCGGCTTGCCCCAGAAAGGCAGTGTTTGCCGGCAGTTCGTCGTTCATCTCGGTGCCGGCATCCAGAATCATGGATCCCATGATTATAAGATCCGCTCCGATGAATCTTCCATTCCCGTCAAAGAGAGGAATAGCCGTCGGATCACCATTCGCGATGAAGGCGTCGTTGCTGGGGATCACCATGGAGGCATAACTGAAATAGCGATTTGCTCCGGTGGCGGGGTCCAGCGAAAAGTCCATCGAAGAGATCGCTCCGGGGCGGAAGGGTGGGAAGGGTCCACTCGTAATCGTTCCGTCAACGCCTCCCGCCGTGCCGGCCACGAAGGCAGCGCTCAAGGGTGCTGTGCTGCCATCCTCGGCCAGTCTTTCCAGCGCAGGATTGGCTGCGTCTCCCCGATCGTAGAGGTCGAAGGCGCCCGAGTGAAAACCGACCCAAACCGGGGTCAGGAGGGTCCCTCCGGAGGGCGATAGGTTTTCGATGGTCACTCGTACCTGAAAGGCGGATGCGTGAAAGGCCGGCACCACAGTCAATGCCACAAACGCGGCAACCATGGATCGGGAGCGAAATCGGGACTGAGACAGTGTTCTATTCATGGGAGTAGTTCCGTCGTTGAAGCAGGAATACAGACTCTGGTTCGGCGTCTCATGCGCGAGCGCGCATGAATTCACCGCCAACCAATCGTCGGATCATTCGCTTCCTTTGTGTGAGGCAGGTTTCCCTGGTCTATTCCCGAAGCCCGAAGAAATCTGTCCTGTCGAAAAGAGCCAATGGGGTCGGACCTGGCCTGTCAGAAGTCCCCCTACTTCAGAAAACCCCCATCATTCCGATAGCCACGGAAGCGCGAGGACGCCCGGGTCCGATTGGAACGGCCTTTGGCGGCATGAAACGCCGCCGCCGGATCAATCGAACCATGACAAGGAGGACCGTGGCAGCGATCGCGTTCGCCGCGAACATGATGCCTGTCCGATGAACCCGAAGCCCGACGCCTCCCGGCGCCCCCTGCCTCTGCGCACCCGCCTCATCCTGGCGAACAGCATCCCCATGGCCGCGCTCCTTGCGGTGGCGGTCGCCCTCTGTTTTCTGGCGGACAACGTGGGTCGGAAGGTTCGCCGGGCCAGGAACTCGGAGGGTTCCACGTTCGCCTACGTCGCCCAGGACATGAAGCTGCACGTTTCGCAGGTGCAGCAGTTTCTCTCGGATGTCTCGGCCACGCGGGGGCTGGACGGGCTCGATGGCGGGTTCGTCGAAGCCGAGGCCAACGCGCGCGAATTGAGGTCGTGCCTGCTGAAGTTCAAATCCTTCTTCGAACGGGAGTCCGATCGCGAAGGTTTAAGGGAGATCGCGCGGATTGAGTCCGAGTTCGAAGCCTACTACCGGACCGGCACCGCCATGGCCAGGGCCTACGTCGAGGGCGGCCCCGCAGCGGGCAACCGGCTCATGCCCGAGTTCGACCTGGCGGCGGTGAGCCTGATGAAACCCCTCGACCGACTGGTCGAAGCGCAGGCCGGCAAACTCAGCGCGTCCCTGGCCGACATCGAGGCCAACACCACCCGGATCCGCAACGTCACCCTCGCCGCCGGCACGGTGATTGTCGTTTTCGGCAGTCTGCTGCTTCTCGCGCTCACCCGATCCATCGTCCGCCCGATCCATGCCATTGCGCGCGATCTCTCGGCCGCCGCCGGGCAAACCGCGGCCGCCGCGGGCCAATTGACCACGGTCAGCCGGACGCTCGCCGATGGCACCGCCGAACAGGCTTCGTCCCTGGAGGAGACCGGATCCTCGCTGGAGGAGATGACCTCCGCCACCCGTCGCACCGCCGAAGCCTCGGAAACCGCGAGAGCCACCGCCGCCCGGGCCATCCAGTCGTCCGACACCGGCGTCGAACGTATGACTGCGCTGGTGGCGTCGATGGACGCCATTGACGCCTCGAACCGGGACGTCGCGCGGATTCTTCGCACCATCGATGACATTGCCTTTCAAACCAATCTGCTGGCCCTGAATGCGGCGGTGGAGGCGGCGCGCGTCGGGGAGGCTGGGGCGGGATTTGCGCTGGTGGCCGATGAGGTCCGGAACCTGGCCCGTCGTTCGGCGGAGGCCGCGCGGGAGACGGAAGCGAAGATCAGGGAGAGCGCTGATTGCAGCCAGCAGGGTGCCCGGGTCACGGCGGAGGTCGCGCAGAGTTTCGGGGAGATCCAGACGCGGATCCGCGAGCTGGACCAGTGGGTGATTCAGATCGCATCCGCCTCGCACCAGCAGGATCAGGGCATCGGTCAGATCAACACCGCGGTCAACGAGATCAACCAGGTCACCCAGACGAATGCCGCCAGCGCCGAGGAGGGAGCCTCGGCGGCGCGGACCCTCGGCACGCAGGCCGAGGCGCTCCAGTCCTCCGCCACCCGCCTGCTCGAGATGGTGGGCGATTCCTCATCGCTGACACCGTCGCCGTTCCGGGCGAGGTCGACGCGGAGCTCCGTCATCGGGTCGAGGTTCTGCGCCTCGGAGTTGTCATGAGACGGCTGAGAGAAACGGACAAGCTCTGACGGTCCCGAAGGGATGCCAGAAAGTGGCCGGGGGTGGCGTCGTCTGCGGCGCCACCTCCCGAAAGAAGCGTTCTTCCCGAAGCACCCCGAAGGGCATGCCAGAAGCCCCTGCAAGATACCCCCGCCTCTTCGCCAGCCCTTCTGCGACCCCTCCGGGGTCGGACTCCTTTTCGCATCGTTTCCGGAGGTCGGGCTGGAGCCCCACGCTCCGGCCACTTTCTGGCATGCCTCCCGGCATGCTTCGGGCCAACGGCAGGATAGGCCTGTCGGCAGGCTCGGAACGACGAATCCGGTGGAATGGCTCCTACTTTATGCCGCGCCGCGCCGGTACGGTCTGGAGACAGACCTCCGATCGGCGTCGATTGACCCACAACTTCGGGAGGCACGCCCCCCGGCATCCCCCGGGATTTCCGCGTGACGCCGGCGGGACGCGCATGGTAGCCGTTCGATCGTCATGGCTCCCCGTCCCCCGTCGATCCACGGCGTCCACGGCCCGGGTCCGGTTCACCCCGGCACCCGCGTGACCCGTCGTCGGGCGATCCAGGCGGGGGCCATCGGCCTGCTGGGGCTCGGCTCCAGCCACCTCGCCGCCCTGCGCGCGATGGCCTCCACCGCCAGCGCCGCCTCCATCGCCGCGCCCCCCGTCCGCGCCCGGTCCGTCATCTACGTTTTCCTCTCGGGCGGACTGGCCCAGCACGAAAGCTTCGACATGAAGCCCGGAGCCCCGTTGGAGGTGCGGGGGGAATTCAGCCCCATCCCCACCCGGACGCCGGGAATCGAGATCTGCGAATACCTTCCCCGACTGGCCCGGTGTTCCGAGAAATGGTCCCTGGTCCGCTCGCTCACCCACCCCTCCAACGATCATTCCCCGGCCCACCACATCATGCTGACGGGCCGGTCGGATTTGCCGGAAGGCTTCGACGGCAACAAACCCAAGCCCTCCGACTGGCCAAGCATCGCCGCCCTCGCCAACACCTTCGTCCCGCCGCGGAACAACCTGCCGCCGGCCATCGTTCTGCCCGACAAGATCGTTCACAATACGGGCCGCACTCTTCCGGGCCAGTTCGCCGGGCTGCTGGGGCGACAGCGGGACCCGTGGTTTCTTGAGATGTCGCCGTACCACCCGCAGCACTACGGCGCATTCCCGGAATACCTCTTTCACCACAACAAGGGAGCGATGCAGGACGCCAGCCTGCAGTTCCATGCCCCCGAGCTTTCCCTGCCCTCCGGCCTGTCCCTGGACCGCGTGCTCGACCGGGTGGGGCTGCGACGTCGATTGGAACAACAGTCGAAGGCCCTCGGCGACGCCGTTGAGGACGCCCCGTTCGATCGCTACCGGGATGCGGCGGTGTCGCTGCTCTCCAATCCGAGGATCCACCAGGCGTTCGATCTCGGAGGCGCGGACCCCAGGCAGCTCGACCGCTACGGGCGCAACAGTTTCGGCTGGTCCCTCCTGATGGCACGCCAGCTCGTCGGCGTCGGAGTCGGCCTGGTGCAGGTGAACCTGGGAAACGACGAGACCTGGGACACTCACGAAGCCGCGTTTCCGAACCTGAAAAACCACCTGCTCCCTCCCCTCGACCGGGCGCTGAGCGCGCTCCTGGAGGACCTCGATGCGAGCGGGCAGCTGTCGGAGACCCTCATCGTCATGGGGGGTGAGTTCGGGCGGACCCCGAAGATTTCCACGATTCCCGGCGCCTCCCTGCCTGGACGGGACCACTGGGGCGCCTGCCAGACCGTTTTTCTGGCTGGAGGAGGGGTCCGGGGCGGAAGGGTGATCGGCTCCAGCGACGACCTCGGGGCCTATCCCGCCAGCGCAGCGCAACGGCCGGAAAACCTGGCCGCCACGATCTACGAAGCCCTGGGTCTGCCCAAATCACTGACCTGGGACGACACCACCGGCCGGCCGCACAACCTCTACCAGGGCGACCCGATCCCCGGGCTGACCTGACCCGCACCGACCGTGTCTACCGCCCTTTCCGGGGGATGGCCGCTGCGCGCGATCGCCGTTTGGCCGCAGCCGCAGCCGCTGCCACTGCCGGAGCAGGAACTGGAGCTGGAACCGTAGGCACCGTCGCCGTGGAATTCCAGGAACCGGATATCCTGGGCGCAACGTTGCACCGGGCCGCCGGAAGCTTCAGCAATTGCGGCAGGATCGTATCCCGTCCGTAATCGATGTCGGTCTCGAAATCGACTTCGGTCCAGGGCAGCCCGGTGACGTCGACATACCCCAGGCGATCCGCCTTCACCAGCGTCCGGATGGCTTCGTCGTAGGAAACGCCCCGGCCCGAGCCTTCCGCCCGGGCACAGGTGTCCTGGATCAGCGCCTCCAACTCCTCGGGGTGCATCTTGAAAAAACCAATCGACTCGCCCACCAGATCGGCCTGCCCGCGCCAGCCTTTGCGGAATTCGAAGGGGCGCCCGGACCGGACCGGCACCAGCACCGGATCGTCGTCATCGGTCGAATAGGTACGATCGAGAAGCAAGGCCGACCGATCCTTCGATTCAAGCAAGCGCTCCAACATTCGCTGGTCGTAGAGCACATCGCCATCCATCACCAGGACGGTGCCGCGGCTGGCCCGGAGCCAGGGGATGGAAATGTGCACGCTCAGCACGCTGCCCTCGGTAAAGGCCGGGTTGAAAACCTCGATGACCGGAATTCCTGCGCGACGGGAGATTTCGGGAAGCGTCTCCGCGATGCGCTCGCGTCGATGCCCGGTGACCACAAAGACCCGGCTGATGCCATTTTTGGCCAGCAGTCGGACATGACGTTCCAGCAGGGTCAGCCCCCCGAATTCCAGAAGGATCTTCGGGCACTCCACACTTCGCGCCCCCAGGCGCAGCGCACGGCCCGCGGCATAAATCACGGCATCCATAGTTCACAGCGATTTAACCCCATCGTCATGGCCGGTGGCCAGCGGCGTCTTGGGCGAATCCCCGAGGCTACCCTCGCGCAGCGGCATCGACGGCCCTGCCGTCAAGCGCGCGGATGGGTCGGCCCGATCGAAGCGGAACCACCAGCGTCCGACGGCCAGGAGGCCGGAGACACGGAGTCGGACCCGGACCCGGAGCCCTCCCGGGGCGGCGCACCCCCCGCCAGGAACAACCCCCAGCCCACCGCGGCAAAAAGCAATTCTCGGACCCGGCGGAGCAGCGCGTAGGTGGCCCCGAGCAGGTCCGCGCCGCCCGCCAGGCGCACCAGCGCGACGATCCCTGATTCCTGCACGCCCAGCGCCCCGGGCACCCACATTCCCACCACCTTCACCACCCCCACAAACGCCTCGACCGCCAACGCCTGAAACCCATGGATCGGCATGCCCAACAGCCACGCGGTCAGCCAGATCTCGACCGAATCCAGCATCCAACCCGCGAAATACCAGGCGGTCGAAACCAGGAATCGAGCTCGGTGGGTTCCGTAAAATTCCGAGATCGCCCGGTCGGTTTCCAGCAGCCGCGCACGCTTCGATTCAAGGCGTTGCGAACGGATTCCCAACCGGTCCAGCAGGCGTAGAAGCGATCCGAAAACGCCGCGACGCTGCCACCAGAACAGCAGGCCCACGGCCGTCAATCCGCCCCCAAGCACGGTCGCCATGGCCGCCTGCAATCCGGCATGCCCCCCGCCGCAGGTCAGGAACGCCGCCGAACCAACCGCCAGAAACAAAACCTGGGCCACGGTCTGCGCGGTCTTCGAAACCAGCGCCGCCGTGGTTCCTGTCTTCGGGGAAACCCCGTGGCGCGACAGCAGAACCACCTTCAGGGCCTCCCCCCCAACATAGGCGGTGGGGACCAGGTTGTTCACCGACTCCCCGCACCACCGGATCCGCAACAGTGTGACAAAGGGAATCGCAGGCGGGATGGCGAAGGCGCTGCGCCAGGCCCAGGCATCCACCAGGTAAACGACAAAATAAGGGATCGGCAGCAGCAGCGCGGTCCAGCCCAGACCACGGATCTGGGTGACCACCGCGCCGAGATCCATGCCCCGGACATACCCGACGAACAACCCGACCCCGAGCGCCAGGGCGAGCCACCGCATCCAACGCTTCACTTCGATTCCCCCCGCCCCCGCACCGCCCGCCATTGCAGCACCAGCAGGCCCAACCAGAACACATGGATCCCGATCCCCGCCAGCCAGAGGAACCAGACCAGCCGGTCCACCAGCGCGAGGGCCAGGACCAGCACCGAAAAGTCACGGTTCGTCACGGCGTCCAAAACACGCTGGATAACGCCCGAACCCCCACCCCGTTCCCGCACCAGTCGCATTCCCCGTAACACCACCAGAAAGGAGCATGCCGCCCCGATCGCCGCGCTCACCCCCAGCCACCCGGCCGCGGCTCCCTCACCGTCGGCCACGCATCCCGCCGCGATGCCGGCAAACACCGCCACATGCACCACCTGGTCCCCCACCAGATCCACCCACTTCCCGATCGCCGTCTCCTTGAACACCGCCCGCGCCACGTCGCCATCCACACAATCCACAATCGCCGAAATCTGGAACACGATCCCCGCCACCACCCCCAGCCCGGGATTCCCCGTCGCGAACAAGGCGGCCGCCACCAGACCAATCAGGGTCGAAACCACCGAGATCGCGTTCGGCGTCGCCGACGTATGCACCAGCCACTTCGACAGCGGCCGGCCCATCGGCCGGTTGAACACCCGGTCCACCCAACCATCGGAGGAACTCGTGATCAATGCCCACAAGGACCGCGCCGCGACCGCCGCCTCCCCCGCATTCCGCACCGGACAAGCCACTCCGGTCGCCCGGCGGATCGAAGCCTTCTCCAGGGCCGCCACAGGATCGCCCATCCCCACCTCCCCCCAACCCACCGGCAGGCCCCCACCGTCCTTCGTCGCCAATCGCGTCCCGGACGGCCCGGCCAACAACGCCCGAAAATCCTCCGCCTGCACCAGCGTGTCGCTCCGGACCACCAACACCGGCCCCCTCCTCGGCGAAGGAGCGGACACCACCCGATACGGAATCCCCCAGGCCTCGGTCCTGGCCAGGGACGGCAGATCCCCGGCCTGCCCCACGATCTCCAGGGAATCGCACCCGGCCCGGTGCAAGGCCACCAGGAGCCGGTCGAGCACCGACAACGCCGCCACCCGGAGGTGGGAGGATTCCGGAGCAAGAAGGACCATGGCCGGAAACCGGGGGGCCAAACCTGAGTCGCGGGGGGCGTTGTTCAATCGGGGCATCTCCAGTGCTTGACTCCGTCGGAACGGAGGGGGGCACCCGGCGAACCTTGCCTGCCCCGGGGCGCGGACGCCAAGCGTCCAACATCCGGCTTCCGCGGCTCGCCGGCGGCCCCCGGCAACCCCCGACAGCACTCCCCCGCCTCAGCCCCACGGGCACCTCAAGAAACCCGCGGGCCGGTCGATATCGGGAATGCCGAGGCTTGGGGTTCCCCGATCCACGGCGAGGTCGGTGGGTGGACGCCTCAGCAAGATTCACCCGACGGCATGGATGCCGTCCCAGTCCAACGCCCCCTCCCGGGGGCCACTCATGGAAGGAGTGATGTATGGTCAACAACGCCTCGACCCCGGATCCGGCGGCATTGCCGGAGAGCCTCGATTCCGCATCCCCTGTCGGGACCCCCGTCCCCCCGCAGGATTCCCCCGCGTTCCCTGAAGATGGAGATTTTTGCCGGGGCCAAATCCGGACCCTGGACGAAACGGGAGGGTTGGGCCCCCTGTTTCCAGGCAGAAACCGCCATAAATCAGGGATTCGGGACTTGGCATGCTCGGTGCTTCCTGGTCCTTCGATGAAGGCCAATGCCCACCTCGAGAACCCCACGGTCGGCGCCCCCTCCGAAAAAGCGACACGCGTGAGCGAGGTGCGCAACACGACCTGGTTCGTGGAGGAGCAGGCCGGATTTCGGGGAAATCTGAGCAGCCTCACCCCACCCGCCGCCGGGACATCCACCCCGCTTCATCTCAGGTTCTCCATCCCGGAATTCCGCCTTCCCTCACGCACCAACGTCGATGCGATCGTGCGGCGCAACCGCCCCGAATCAACGACGCCCGCACCGCCTCGCCGCGGGATCTTCCTACCCCTGGCCATGCTCGCTGTGATCTCCGCCCTGGGCTATGTGGCCGCCGTCCAATCGGTCTCCGCCTTCCAATCCGCATGGCGCAACACCGATACCCGGGTTTTCGAGGAGGACGCCCGGACGCAAGCCTCCTTCAGGGCGGAAAACGGCGAGATCCCGGGCCCCTTCGCCCCCGCCAACCTCGGTGTCCATTTCCCCAGTCCGGCCACCCGCTAAACGCCGCCCCCAGCCAGCGGGTTCCCGAACGCCAAGCCACCCTCCGAAACGTTTCGGAATCAATCCTTCGTACTCAGACTTCCGCATTTCGAGAAATCGTGATACGGTGGCCGGCACAAATGGAGGATGCGCATGGAAAATCGGGAACAATGGCGGAGCTTTCCCCGGGCGAGCCTTATCCCGGCTTGAAGCTGCTCCCATCCCTTCTCCGCTTCCTCGCCCTCGGCTTCGCCCTGCTGGCATCCACTGCCACCTCGACCGCTGAAGATGTCCGGGTCTCCTGGAATCCCGTGGAGGATCCCAACATCGTCGGCTATCGCGTTTATTGCTACGCCACTTCGCAGTCGGTTCCCGACGGCACCGTGGATTCCGCGGGTGCCAACTCGGTGCTCGTGAAGGGGCTCCATTCGGGCCGGCTTTACGAGTTTCGCGTCCACAGCGTCAATGCCATGGGTCTCGAAAGCCCGCCCTCCACCTCGACCTACTACCAGACCGCCGGCCGGGACACGAATCCCGTCGCAGACTCCCAGAATCTCCGGATCTACGAAGGCACGACCCAGACCATCACGCTCACCGCCACCGACGAGGATGGGGACGCCCTGATCTACTCCCTCGTCTCAGGTCCCAGTTACGGCAACCTCGAAGGCACGCCTCCGACGCTCGTGTACGAGGCTCCCATTGGATACGTGGGGCCCGACCGCTTCCGGTTCAGTGTCCGGGACCAAACCCGGTCCTCCGAAGCGGACATCCGGATCGAGATCCTTCCCGCTCCGGGAAGGACCACCATCGAACTCAATTCCGTCCAGGAGGATGTCCGGCAGGAATTCATCGTTTCCGCCTTCGATGCCTGGGGGGAGGCCTTGAAGTACGTCGTCAGCCGCCCTCCACGCCACGGCGTCATCGACGGAACGGCACCGTTTTTCGGTTACAAACCAAACCCGGAGTTCTCGGGGCTCGACACGTTCACATTGAGCACCACGAACAGCCGCCAGGAGGCGATCAACCTTCTCGGAAAGGTCACGGTTCTCCCGGTCGATGACCCGCCGGTCGCGGACTCCGCCTGGATCCAGATTCCGCCCGGGAGACCCACCACGATCAACATCAACGCCTTCGATCCGGATTCGTCGGAGTTCACCTATAAAATCACCGAGCCCCCCTCGCACGGGAAGCTCAGCGGAACACCCCCGGTCCTCCAGTACCTTCCCAAGTCCGGATTCATCGGCCTCGACGCCTTCGCCCTGACCGTCAACGACGGGAAGTCGGAGTCGGAGCCGGCCATCATTGTCCTCGAAGTCGGAAACCAGGCTTCGATGGCACGTCAGGCGGACGCCGGGCCCGACCAGCGAATCACCCTGCCCGGCCAGGCGATCCTCCGTGGCGTGGTGATCAACGACGGCCCTGACGACCCCCTCAATCCCCTGGTCACCCAGTGGTTCCTGGTGGATGGACCCGGCAAGGTGACCTTCGACGACCCGTTCGAACCCATCACTCCCGTCCACTTCGAAACTCCCGGCAAGTACCTGCTTGAGTTGCAGGTGTACGATGGCGATTTCACCTCGACCGATTCCTTGCAGGTTGAAGTGCGCACACTGAGCCCGGTCGCCGAGGGAACCTTTCCCTGGACGCAGTACATCGAGGCCGAGGCCGGAACTCTGACGCCGCCCATGGTGGCAACGGCAGGCGCCCCCGACGACCCGGAGTCGCTGCTCCTCGTCACTTCCCCCACGGCCAACGAAGGCTCCGTCGCGCTGAACTTCACCGTTCCCCAGGACGGCGAGTACCTCGTTTGGTGCCGCGTCTTCACCCCCGGGCCCGAAAACGACACGTTCCGGACCTCCCTCGACAGCTCCGCTGGCGGCGAAGACATCGCGGACTTCAATCAGGGCCTCTTTCAATTTGGCTGGCGCTGGATGCTCCTTCCCGGGCGGGGCGGCACGAATCGGGCCGAGTCCTACTCCGGAGCCCTCACGCCCCAGGTTTTCACCCTCGCGACAGGCCCCCATACCCTCACCTTCCATACCCGGAACCCGGATACCGGTCTGGACGCGGTCATCGTCACCCAGGATCCCAACTTCGATCCCCGCGTTGCCGAAGCCTCCACCGAAATCCCGCAGCTCGGACTCGCCATGCTGGAGGAAAGTCAGCTTCAGCTGCGCTGGTCCTCCATCCCCACCCGCTACTACCAGATCGTCTCCCGCACCGGACTGGCGGATTCCGTCTGGACCCCCTACGGCGCGCCGATCCGCGCCACCGGGCCGCAATCGGTTTTCGTGGTTCCAAAGACCGCGACCTCAGCCCAGTCGTTCTACGCCGTGGTCCTGCTGCCCTGATCTCCAGGCACCCCCCGGCAGGGCTCGTCCCTGACAGGCCTTCAAACAGCCCCGACAGCCCCTGGCACAAGGGCTGCTTGATAGGTGGCATGAAGGCGGCCAACAACTCCAGCAACGACAACAACAACTCCCCGACCTTCAGCAACCCCGCTCACGGCCTCGGTCCCCGCCAAATCCGGATCCCCTCCCAACGCCCCGTCGCCCAGACCGAGACCACCAACGACGAGACGTCCAACGCCCCGCTCCGTCTCCGCTCCTCCAACGAGACGATCAGCGTCCTCCAGGACTTCGTCATCCCGGCCCCCGCCGCCACGGTGACCCCGGCCAAAAGCGCCCCCAGGAAGGCCAAGTCGAAGGGTTCCATCATTCTTCCCGCAATCGTCGTCACCGGATTGATCGCCTTCGCTTACCTGGCTGTGAACACGTCGGTTACGTCCTTCCAGTCATCCTGGAACCGGTCCGATTACAGCCGCTCCGCCAGCCCCGACAAGGCCTCGAACCGCTTCGATTTCCAAAACGACCCGATCCCCGGCCCGTTCGCCGGCGTCACCCCGGCTTGGGAATCGGTGAAGTCCAAGATCCCCTTCCTCACCTCCTCGAACGAAGTCCCGGTCGCCGAGTAATTTCCGGCCTCCGATTCTCGATCCGCTTCTCCGCCTCGACGGGAGCCCCGCTCCCGTCGAACGGTTATGGGACCCGCCGTTTTGGCTTCCCCGCACTGCAACCGGCGCTCAAGAGCATCCTGCATTTGCAGACCCTGCATCATGCAATTGCACGATGCACGATGCACGATCCCGGTTCCCGGGCCCCTGCCCACGGCCGCCCTGACCCGGCCCGGGGCGCGCGCCCAACTCCTCGGTCCCCCACGGAACCCCGGCGCCGCCCGGTCACGGTTCCTCGGTCACTTCCCGACCCCGGATCTCCCGGAACTGACGACTCGTCACCAACACCTCCACTGCCGCCCCAACCCGCTCCGAGTTGGAAGCCAGCGTCGCCAGCATGCTGTCGATCAGCGGCTGGTCCGAAATCAGGACCGCCCGACCCAGCGCGTACCCCAGCAGTTTTCGACAGAACTGGCGCTTGAACGTGCCCCCACGCTTTTCGAGCAGGTACTTGCGAAGGCCCTCCATCCCCTCGAACTCGGAACCGTCGGCCGACTTTGTCCGCGTCGCGATGGGACGGTCCGCCAGATCCCGTTCCCGGAACCGACCGATGGCGTCATAGCGTTCCAGGGCAAAACCATAGGGATCAATGCGCACATGGCAGCTGGAACATCGGGGATCCGAACTGTGCTTCTCCACCAGTTGCCGGACGGTTTGGCCCTCCGTGTCCGCCTCGTCCTCGGGCAACCGCGGCACGTCCTTGGGCGGCCGGGGCAGCTTTTCCCCCAGCAAAACCTCGCTCACCCAATTGCCCCGGAGGATGGGGCTGGTCCGCGAAGCACCTGACTGCTTCGCCAGGGTCGCGGAGAGACCCAGGATTCCGCCGCGGCCATAGCGGCCGGCATTCGACACCCGGGTCCATTCGGCACCGGTCACACCGGGAATGCCATAGTGCCTGGCCAACGCCTCGTTCACCGACACCGCGTCGCCGTCCAACAGGCCGTGAACCGTCCCGTCCTCGCGGAAGAAATCGGTGAAGAACCGGATCGACTCCTCGTACATCACCTCCCGGAGGGCTCCGAAGGTCGGGAAATGGCGTTCGCTCTTCTCATCCAACTCGTCGAAACCGTGGATGTTCAGCCACTGACACCCAAATTCGATCGCCAACCGCCGCACCTTCGCGTCCCGCAGCATCCGCCGCGTCTGCGCCACCAGCACCGACGGCTCCCGCAACCTCCCGGACGCCGCCACCAACCTCAGTTCCTCGTCCGGAACGCTCGACCACAGGAAATAACTGAGTCGGGTCGCCAGTTCCCAGTCCGACACCGGCCCCTGCTCCTTGCCCGGCCCCGGAGTCTCCGCCCGATACAGGAAGGCCGGTGAGACCAGGACCCGCGCCAGGGTCAGCCGGAACGCCTCCTCATGCCCCAGTTCCTGCTGGCGGAGCTTCGCGTACAGGGACCGCAACTCGGACTTCTCCTCCTCCGCCAAGGGGCGGCGATAGGCCCGGCCGGCCCAGTTCAGGACCTCCTCAACCTGTCGGGGTTCGCTCTCCACCAACTGTTTGCGATACGCCACCGCCCGCTCGTGAATCGGGCGGCGCAACGGTTCGAAGACCTTCGGATCCGCGTCCTGCGTCGCGTACTCCATCAACTGCGCAAACGCATCCACCAGGGTCAGCGCATCCTGGCTGACGAAATGGAGCTCTTCCCAAAGCCGGTCCAGACGACGTGCCTGCGCCTCATCCAGCATCAGCCGACGCAAGGGTTCATCCTCCCGGTGAAACAGCGTCAGCGTCACCACCTCGTCCACCGGCACGATCTTGGTGTAGGCCAACGCCGCGGGGAACACGCTGCGGAAGGACGCATACGCCGATTCCACCCGCCGCCGGGCCCCGCTCCCCTCCATCGCCACCACCGGCTCCCCCGCCACCAGGGTTTCCCCCAACCCACCCACACCGGCCTCCCCAGCCACGGACTCCACCCTCAACTGCACGCTCCCCTCCCGCCCCCGCTCCCGATCCAGCGTCCCAGTCACCACCAACTCCGCACCTCCCACCAGATCCAGCGGAACCCGAAACTCCAGCCTCGACGGCGCCTCCACCGCCAGGCTCGTGGCATCGATTTCCGACCCACCGGTCCGCCGGCCAAACATCCCGGGATCGAGTCCAAACTCCGCCGCTCCAAGGGGCGGATTCCTCCCGCCCGCCGTGACCGCCAAGGGCCCAGCCGCCAGCAACTCCCCAAGGAAACCGCGGTATAGGGCCCCACCCAGGGCCAGAAGCTCGGTTCGCAAAGCCCCGTCCGCCGCCGAGGTTCCCCCGGCCACCTCGGCCCCGCCCAGAAGCGCCCCCAGCGACGCCGCGAGGTTCTTCCGCTCGCCGGCATCCCGCGTCGCCCGCCACTTCGCCAAAATCGATCCCGGCGGCACCATCACGCCCGCGTCCCCCCGCGCGCTGTCCGCCTCCCCGAAGAAATGCCAGATCCCGGCGTGCCCCTGGCGATCCGGCGCGGGATTCGCCTGCTCGATGGTTTGGGAAACATCCGCCGCAAGATCCCAAACCCGGGCCGACGCACCCGAAGGTTGTCCAACAACGAGATCCACGGCCGTCAGGTCACAGGAATGGTTGCCATCCCGCGGCCCCACCAGCAGGGCCACCACGTCGCCTTCACGGACGCGGACGTCCGGGAACGGCCCCACCACCACTGGTTTCGCCCCCTGGGCTACCCCGGCCGCGAGGCGATGACGGGTGGTTCCGCGGCGGACTTCGAGCGTCCAGGTGACCCCATTCCCGCATTCGGGATGGGCATGCATGACCGTGGCCTCCACCCGGACAGCTCCCGCCACCGGACTTCGCCAGCCCACGGCCGCCTGCAGGGTCGGGGAAGGATGCACCGCAACCCCGCGCGCCTTGAGCCGACCTGGAATCCGCACCTCCCGATCCGAACTGTTTGCCACCACGCTCGGGGTCTCTGGACTGCCCCAGCCGCGCACGAAATCGAATCCGCCCACGTTGGAAACGTGGTTCGTGAAATGGCCCTCGATGCGGCCCGGACCGCTGCTGCCCAACCCGAGGTAATTCAGCCAGGCATTCAGGATCTCCACCGGAGCACCCACCCGCTCGGCAATCGCGGAAATCTCAGCCGCCGAAAGGGAAACGCCCGATTCGGAACGGGCTTCCACCTCGGCGGCCGCAGTCAGGCAGGGCGAAACCGTGGCCAGCACCTGCGCCCGGCGCTTCGCCAACTCCCCACTCACCCGACGCAACTCCGACAACGGCAGATCCGGACGTCCCGGAGCCACGAACCGCGGACGCTCCCAAACCACCGCATCCCCCGCGCTGCCGTCCCCGGCATTCCCCGCCGACAACCTCAACACCGCATCTCGCGCTCCCGCCGTGGGGGCAGCGACCTTGACCCGGATTTCCTGCCGGGCGGTCACCGGATCCACGGGCTCCATCCAGGCCTTGGGTCCGCCCACCTTGCCGATGTGCCCGACACTGCTGAACTTCCACAACGCCTTCTGCCAGCGCGCGACAGGCTCCACCAGTGTCCCGACCGTCTCCGGCGTGGCGGCCCGCCACTGCTGTCGGACCGGATCCAGGATCGGCGAGGGCTCCGGGGACTCCAGGACCGACATCAGCAGACCCAGGTACTTCGCGCTCAGGCCATGCCGGCCGGCCACCTCCGCGACCGCCGCCGGCCCGCCCCGGAGTGCTTCCCGCTCCTTGACCGTGGCGGTCAGGTACCGGTCCAAGGGCAGTCGTCCCCCTTCGTTCGTCTCCCAAACCAGCCCCTGCAATTGGACCTGCGTGCTGCCCCGGGGATCCGTGTATTCGCGATAGAAATCCCGGATCCGCCCCACCACCTCATCCGTCCAATCCCGACGCGAGACCGAGGACGAAAACCGGAACCCGTCGGGAAGCAGAACCGCATGGGCGGCAATCCCCCGGGCGGCATCGAGGTACTTGGTCAACAAGGTCGGGGACATGACCAGGGCCTGTCCTGTGTTCATGAACCCTTCGCCGGCAGCGCCATCGATCGGGAATTCGCGGGCCGGATCGAGCCCCTCCACCCCGGTCAGATCCCGCACGGTGTAGGTGTATTCCGCGTTGGAAAGCCGCCGGATCACCACCGGACCGGGATCCCCCGCGCGCGCCAGGGCGACGTCGTCCAGCATCGCACCGACGCGGTTCAGCAGGCGTTCGAACTCTTCCCGGGTGGGCTGCGGCTTGTCCTTGGGGGGCATCTCGCCGTGGTTCAACTGCTCGATCACCCCCTGCCAGACCTTCGGCTCGCGTCGGGCCTCCGCCAGAGTGGGGAACCGCTCCAGATCCAAATCCCCCTTCGCCTTCGCCGTCGAATGGCAGTCCAGGCAATACCGGGCCAGCAAGGGACGGATCTCCGTTTCGTAGGCTCCGGGCGCCAGCCGCGGCGCTTCCGCTGCCCGCACCCACCCGGACCACGACGTCAGCACGGTCAGAACGAGCGCGCCTATCCTTCGATTTCCCTTGGATTTCATACCTGTCTTGCCCGTCAGCGAACGCGACACGCGGGTCTCTGCCGGGATTGCCGTGTTGCTTAACCGGCAACCGCCGGCGACGTCGAGCCCCGCGACGCCCGTCCTCGGCGATCCATCGCACACCCTGTGTTTTGGCGGGCACGCCCGAAATCTGCGCTTGCTGGCAACATTCACCCGAGTACAAATTCAACCTATCCGTCACACGCAAGTAACCCATCCGCCTATGGACTCCCGTCGACATCCCCAAAGCCCGTTCCAAAGAGGGTTCACGCTCATCGAACTCCTCGTCGTCATCGCCATCATCGCGATCCTGGCCAGCATGCTCCTGCCCGCCCTCGCCAAGGCCAAAACCAAGGCCCAGGGCATCCTGTGCATGAGCAACGGCAAGCAGATGGGCCTCGCCTGGATTCTGTACGCCGGCGACAGCGAAGAGCGAATCACCGGCAACCTCGACGGCGGTGGCGTTCAGGATTGGTCCAATTCCAACAAGACCTGGGCCCTCGGTTGGCTGGACGTCAATACCCAGTGGAACACCAACTGGCAGGCGCTCATGCTCTCCCAGCTCGGCAAGTTCACCTCCACCCCAGGCGTGTATAAATGCCCGGCCGACATGAGCAAAGCCCGCGGTCGCGCCGGCCCTCCCCGCGTCCGCTCGATCTCGATGAACGCCTACCTCGGGCCCCGCGGCGGCCCTTACACGGGTGGCTACCGTCAGTTCACCCGGCTCACTGAAATCCCCTCGCCGTCCAGGACCTGGGTCTTCATCGACGAACGCGAGGACTCCATCAACGACGGCTGGTTCGCCGTCGACATGAACTCCTACGATCCGCAGCGCTCTGCGGGTCACATCATCGTCGATTACCCCGCCAGCTATCATAACCGCGCCGGCGGCCTGTCCTTCGCGGACGGTCACTCCGAAATCCGCAAGTGGGTCGACCCCCGCACCGCCCCGGTGCTCCGACCCGGCCAACTGCTCGCCCTCGGCCAACCCTCCCCGAACAATCGCGACGTCGACTGGCTCCAGGAGCGTTCCACCTTCAAGGAAGTCAATCCGACCCGCCAGCCGTAACCGCCCCGACGCTTTCTCGCGTCGGCTCAGGTTTTCCCCGAAGAATGGTTCGCGCTCGCGCGAACCATTCTTTTTTTTGCCAACCCCGCCAGCCGCGCCATGCCCCCTGATCTCCAGCCACCGATAGCCCGCCGCAGGAGCCACCGCCCGGTCCTCCTCGCCATCCTTCTCGCCGCCCTCGCAGGTCTCGCCTTCCTCCTCCTCCGCCCCTCCACCCCGCTGCTGCCCATCCCCGTCCCCGCCCAAATCGGCACGCTCGACCCCCAGGTCCGCGCCCACCTCGCCCAGATCGCCACCCGCGCCGGGAAAGACCCGCGCAACGCCGAGCTCCGCTCCGAACTCGGTCTCGCCTTCGCCGTCAATGGTCTCTGGACCGAAGCCCGCCAGTGCTTCCTCGACGCACCGCGTCTCGGCGACATTTCCCCGCTCCCTGCGATGTACGCCGCCGTCGCCCTCCAGGAACTCGGCGACTACGAAGGCGCCATCCGCGAACTGCAACAAGTCTCCCAAAAGCACCCGAACTTCGCCCCAGGCTGGTATCGACTGGGCCGCGCCTTCGCCGCCGCCGGCAGGTTTCCCGAATCCTCCGAAGCATTCCTCGCCGTCACCCGCCTCGCCCCCAACGACTGGCATGGCTGGGCCGGCCTTGGGGAAAGTCTGCTCCGCGCTGGAAAGGCCGGCGAAGCCATCGAGCCGCTGACGCGCGCGCGACAGTTGGATCCCACCGCCCGCAGCATCCGGCATCTGCTCGGCCAGGCCTTCCAATCGACCGGCAAGACGAACGAAGCCCGACTCGAACTCGCCGCCGGCGGAGCCCAGAGCGTCGGGCCCATGCCCGATCCCTGGTCCACCAGCGCGCTCGAACACATGAAGGCCCTGCCCGACCAGTTCGAACGCGCCGATACCCTCATGTCCGAAGGGGACTTTCCGCAGGCCATCGCCCGGCTTTCTGAAGCGCTCCGGTTCCACCCCACCAACGCCACTGTCATCGCCAGCCTCGCCCGCGCCTTCAATGGCAACAACCAGGCCCCCGCCGCCTGGGAACTGCTCGCCCAGGCCCGTGGCCGGGCGCCCAACGACGTTTCGCTGCTCACCATCGCCACCCTCACCGCCACCCTGCTCGATCGCACCAACGACGCCCTCGATCTCTCCCGTCAGGTGCTCCAACTCGCCCCCCAGGCCGCCGAATCCCACGTCGCCCACGCCAATGCCATGCTCGTCGCCGGCCGCGACGCCGAGGCCATCGCCGCCCTCCAAAAGGCTCTCGCCCTCACCCCCCGCGACGCCACGCTCTGGGTGCAGCTCGGCGATGTTCAACGCCACAATCTCCACGACACCAATGCCGCCTTCACCGCCTACCGGCAGGGGCACGAATCCGATCCGCTCCACCCGCAGCCAATCGTGGCCGTGTTCGACCTCCTCCTGGAACAACGTCGGATCCCCGAGGCCGAACAAGCCTTCGCCCTCCTGCGCACCGTCACCCGGGATTCACGCCTGCTCCGCGATCTCGAACAAAGGCTCCCACCGCGCTCGCCCCGGCGATGAACCCGCCCCGCCCCATGGCACCGGTGCGGCACCGGCATCCCCACCCCACCTCCCGCAACCCCAGCCGCGGTGCGAGTCTCTGGCTGGCCACCGTTTCGGCCCTCCTGCTGGGCTCCGGCTGCCGCCAGGAAACCTCGGATTCAACCCCCACTCCCCCCGCCCCACCCACGGCAACCATCAACGCCCCCTCGACCGCCACCACCCCGTGGTTTGAGGAGATTGCCACCGCCGCCGGCCTTCCCTTCCACCACGTCTCCGGCCACCAATCCCGCCATCTCATGCCCGAAATCAATTGCGGGGGCGTCGGGCTGCTCGACTTCGACAACGACGGCCGGCTCGACGTCTTCTGCGTCAACGGCGGCTTCGCCGACCCCGGCCGCACCAACGCCCCCGGCCATCGTCTCTACCGGAACCTCGGAAACTGGCGCTTCGAAGACGTCACCCCACGCGCCGGATTCGGTCCCAACACCGGCTACGGCATGGGCGCCGCCTGCGCCGACTTCGACAACGACGGGCTCACCGACATCTACCTGCTCAATCTTCGGGCCAACCAACTCTTCCGGAACCGGGGCGACGGCACGTTCGAGGACGTCACCGCCCGCGCCGGAGTCGCCGGCAACGAATGGAGCAGCAGCGCCGCCTTCTTCGACTACGACCGCGACGGGCATCTGGATCTCGTCGTCGCCAATTACATTCACTGGAGTCTCCCCGCCGAAGTGGACTGCTTCTCCCGTGGCGGCGTGCCCGACTACTGCTCGCCCCTGTCCTATCGCGCCCCGGCCATGGACCGTCTCTTCCACAACCGCGGAGACGGCACCTTCGAGGATGTGAGTCTCGCCATGGGTTTCGACAAGGCCTTCGGGAACGGCCTCGGCGTCGCGACCGGCGACTTCGACCGCGATGGTTGGATCGATGTGTTCATCTCCAACGACGCGATGCCGAATCAGCTCTGGCTCAACCGCCAGGGCCGCGGCTTCGAGGAGGTCGCCACCCAACGCGGCTGCGCCCTGAATGTCATGGGCGTCCCCCGCGCCGGCATGGGCGTCGTCGCCATTGACCTCCTCCACCGCGGCTGGCTCGACCTGTTCGTCACCCACCTCGTCGGCGAAGGCAATGGCCTCTTCCTCAACCGCGACGGGCAGTTCTCGGACTTCGTCTCCCCCCGCGGCCCCATGGCCCCCAGCCGGCCGTTCACCGGATTCGGCGTCGGTTTCCGCGATTTCGATCACGACGGCGAACCCGACCTGTTCGTGGCCAACGGCCGCGCCCGGCTGGGCACCCAGGACCTGCTCCCCAGCGATCCCTACGCCGAACCCAACACGCTCCTGCGCGGTCTGCCCAACGGGGAGTTCGAGGAAGTCCGGCCCCAAGGCGGCACCACCCCGCCTCTCCTCGCCACCAGCCGCGGCGCTGCCTTCGGGGATCTCGACGACGACGGCGCCGAGGACATCGTCGTGATCAACAAGGACGGCCCCGTGCACGTGCTCCGCAATCGCGTCGGTCAGCGGGGCGCCTGGATCGGATTGGATGTCCGGGACCGGCACGGTCGGGTCGCCCGCAATGCCATGGTCCGCGTCGAGGCCGCCGGAAAAACCCGCTGGCGCCAGGTCCAGCCCAACGAAGGCTATTCCTCCAGCAACGATCCCCGGCTGGTCTTCGGACTCGGCCAGTCCACGAACGCTGAACGCATCACCGTCCGCTGGCCGGATCTCCGCGAGGAGTCCTTCGGCCCCCTTCCCTCCGGCCGCTACCACACGCTCCGCCAAGCGCCCTGAGGCCACCCCAATCCCCGGATAGGAAACCACGAAGAGCGCGAAGGCCACGAAGGAAGGCCGCCCAAACCCAGAAATCTCCGTCTTTGCATTCCCTTCGTGCCTTCGTGCCTTCGTGGTGCCATCCGCATTCAGGTCGGTGCTTTACGCGGGGATCGGTACGTCAACTCGGCTCTTGCTGCCCCTTTCGGGAATGTGTTCCGCTCCCGAATCCTAATGAGGACGCCCGCACGATTTCCGGCCCCGCCGAAATCCGGTCCCCGCCGCCGGCACGCCGGCCTGGACCCGCGCCGCTCCCCCATCGGCACCCTGCTCCTGACCCTCGTCCTCCTGCTGTCCCACGCGCTCACCCCACGGGTCTCTGCGGCCTCCCGCCCACTCGCAGAAGACCGCCCCGTCGATCGCTCCCGCGAACTCTGGTCCCTCAAACCGCTCGTCCGCCCTGAGGTTCCCGCCCGCACCGGCACCACCCATTCGTCCCACCCCATCGACGCTTTCCTCGCCGAAACCGCCGCCGCGACCGGCCTCCACCCGCTCGGCCCCGCCGACAAAGCCACCTGGTTGCGACGCGTCACCCTCGACCTGGTCGGCCTGCCACCCTCGCCCCAGGAACAACAGGCCTTCCTCACCGACACCTCGGAGCGCGCCGCCGAAACCGTCATCGACCGGCTCCTCGCCAGCGAGCAACACGGGGTTCGCTACGGACGCCACTGGCTCGATGTCCTCCGATACACCGACGTCGACGAAGACATGCCCGCCGCCCCGGGAATTCATTTCTGGCGGGACTGGGTCATCGACGCGATCAACCGGGATCTGCCCTACGACCAATTCGTCCGCGCCCAGGTTCTCGGCAATCGCGCCGCCAAACGCCGGATCATCTCCGCCGCCGGCCATCTCACACCCGTCGAACCCCGGCCCGAGGATCTCTTCGCCCTGGGATTCCTGGCCCGCGGCGCCACCGGCCGGGCCGACGCCGACCAGGAACTCGCCTTCTCCGCCGTTGAGACCATCTCCACCGCGTTCCTCGGAATGACGGTCGGTTGCGCGCGCTGCCACAATCATTTCTTCGACCCCATCGAGCAGGCCGAATTCTACTCGATGAAATCCCTGTTCGACCCGCTCGTGCTCCGCCCGGTCGAACTCGCTACGCCAGAGCAGATTTTCGCCCACGGCCGGAAGGTCGACGAACACGAGACCCGGTTGAACCGGCTGGTGGAGGCCATGCGCGCCTTCATCAAGCCCCATCATGACCGGCTCTACGAGGAGCGGCTCAACTCCTTCCCTGCCGATGTCCAGGCCGCCATCCGCAAACCGGAGGAACAACGGTCCGCCGCGGAAAAGAAGCTCCACGACGACTACTACCCGATCCTCCGCATCGACCCGATCAAGCTCAAGGCGGTCATGACCGCGGAGGAAATCGCGCGCTACGACGCGTTCCTCAAACAGATCGAACAGGAAAAATCACCGGAACCGCTGCCCGTGTTCTGGACCGTTGCCGAGGATCCCAAGCGGTCGGCTGAAACGAATTACGTGCTCACCACCGGGGACCCGAAACGGCCCAAGAAAAATCGCCCGGTCGGCCCCGGCTTCCCCTTCGCCCCCCGCGATCTCGATTTTCACACCGGCCGCCGGGAGACGTTCGTCGATTGGCTGACTTCCCCCGCCAATCCCCTGTTCGCCCGGGTCGCCGTAAACCGCGTCTGGGCCTGGCACTTCGGCTCCGGACTTCACGCGTCCACCAGCGATTTCGGCACGCTCGGCGGCTCTCCCATCCACCCGAAGCTGCTCGACTGGCTCGCCTCGGAATTCATCGCCCACGGGTACAGTCTCAAATGGCTGCACCGGACCATCGTCACCTCCGAAGCCTATGGCCGCGCGTCCACAGGTTCGCCGGATCAACTCGCCGCCAACGCAAAACTCGATCCCCCCAACCGCAACCTCTGGCGGTTCCCCCTCCGCCGACTCGAAGCCGAACCGCTCCGCGATTGTCTGCTCGCCGTCTCCGGAAAACTCGACTCCCGGCTGGGCGGAAAGTCCTTCGACGGCACCAAACCCGGGCCCGACTCCAACCGGCGTGGCACTTACATGGCCCGCGGTTATCGGACGTCCGCCGACCTGATGCCCGAATACCTCCAGACCTTCGACGCCGAGGACGGACGCTTCGTCTGCACCCGCCGCACACCCACCGAGACCGCCCCGCAGGCGCTGTTCCTCATGAACAGCGAGTTCGCCGAAACCGCCGCCAGCCAGTTGGGCGAAATCCTCCTGAGCACCGCATCGGGCGATCTCTCCAAGGCCGTGTTCGAAGGATTCACCCGCTCGCTCGGACGCCCTCCCAGCGACACCGAACACTCCCGCATGCTGGCCTATCTCGAAGGCGACCCCGGCCGGTTGCGCGGCATGGCCTGGCTGCTCTTCAACCTCGACGAATTCGTCTACGTGCGATGAATCCGGAGCCTTCCCCAACCCCTGCCCCCAACGCCCCCGCCGCCGGGTCGTCACGCCGCAGTTTTCTGCTCCGCACCGGCACCGGCTTTCTCGGCACCGCCCTCGGCGCCCTCTGGAACCCATCCACCCTCGCCAACCCATCCGGGCCCTCCGGCCTCCCCCAGTTCCCCGGCAAGGCGAAGTCGGTGATCTTTCTCTTCATGTGCGGCGGGGTCAGTCACATCGACACCTTCGATCCCAAGGACAACAAGTGGGCCGGCACGCACATCGATGCCATCGGGTTCGGCGACAACCTGGCGGAAATGAAACGGCCCGTGATCCCGTGCCGGCGGACCTTCACCCGCCACGGACAATCCGGCATTCCCGTCTCCGATTGGTTCCCGCACCTGGGCTCGGTCATCGATGATATCGCCGTGGTGCGTTCGATGTGGTGCCACGAATCGAACCACTTCCCCGCCGTCGTCGAACTGTCCACCGGCCACCGCGACCGACTCGTCGAACACCCCTGTCTCGGCAGCTGGGTGACCCACGCGCTCAGCACCGAAAACCGGAATCTTCCCGCCTTCGTCAACCTCGGCCGACCCACTTCCCCAATCCAGATCTCCGGCGGTTACCTCGGCGCCAATGTCGCCGCCACCCCCTTCCAGCCCGGCGACATCCCCATCCGCAACCTCCGCACCCCGGGTTCCACCCCACCCGCCGAGCGCGAGCGCCAGATGCGGGCACTCACCGACCTGAACCGCGAATTCCGCGACCACTACGACTCACTCGGCACCGCCGCGGCAGCCCGCATGCGCTCCTACGAACTCGCCGCCCGCATGCAACTCACCGCCCCCGAAGCCGTCGATCTCTCCAGCGAACCCGCCCACGTGAAGTCCCTCTACGGCATCGGATCCGAACCAACGGATAACTTCGGCCGTCAAATGCTCCTCGCCCGGCGCCTCGTCGAACGCGGCGTCCGCTTCGTCCAGGTCTGCCACGCCGGCGGCGGCAACGGCGCCTGGGACGCCCACGACGACATGGAAAGTCATGCCCCGCTCTGCCGGCAGACCGACCGACCCATCGCCGGCCTGCTCCGCGACCTGAAACAACGCGGACTTCTCGAAAGCACGCTCGTCGTCTGGACCACCGACTTCGGCCGCACGCCCTGGTCCCAAAACACCACCGGCCGCGATCACAACCCCAAGGGCTTCACCTCCTGGCTCGCCGGGGCCGGCGTCCGCGGAGGGGTGATCCACGGAGCCACCGACGACGTCGGCTACCGCGCCGTCGCCCACCCGACCTACATCGCCGACCTCCAGGCCACCATCGTCGAGCAACTCGGACTCGAGCCCTCAAAAATGGAGGTCGAAATCGAAGGACGCCCCGTCCGGCTGGTCGAGGACGGCGCCAAACCGATCCGCGCCATTCTCACCTGACCTGGCCTGTCCCCCTGTTGCATTCCTCATCGACCGGCACCCTCCCCCGGCAACAGACGCAGGGTCACTCCCCCGGCCCTGGCGCCCCACCGTGCCACCGGAACCCCGCCGCCCGGACGGACCACCCGGATTGTGCCCGTGACATCCCGGACCGAAGCCGTCCCTTCCTCGTCTTCGAACTGCACCACCGGGCCTTCGCGATCGTCCTCGAGATGACAGTTTTCGAATTCGATCCCTCCTGACTCGCGACAACGCTCCACGGCCGTCGAACGGATCAAAACCGGCACCCGGGGCCCGGCATAGCTTCGATGCCGGGCCAGCCAGGTCGATTTCCACCAACACTCCACGAATCTGACACGCACCCCGTCCGCCGCCTTGTTCATCACCCGCACCGCTTCGCGACCGGTGTTCTCCGAGGTGCAGCGTACAAACTCGACCGATCCCCGAGGCCCCTTCTCGCGTGCCTCCAGAACGGCATAACCCGACCACCCGAGGTCCTCCGGCACTCCAGGACTCGCCACCGTCGCTCCCGGCGGCCCCGTTCGCACATGGCAATTCTCGAACCGGATGGATACCGGCTCGCTCGTCGCATCCAGGGGCTTGAGATAGACCAGGATCCCGTTCCCACGATTGTCCGCCACCACGCAATCCCGAAACACGCAGTTCACCAGGCGTTCATCGGCACTATCCGGTTCCAGATCGATCCCGGCTTCGGGCGGCGTTCCGGAAGTGCCGGAGAAGGTGCATCGTTCCACCTTCAAGTTCACCGCGCTGATCACGCTCAATCCCTGGCGGTGATGGTCGTGGCAGACGCAGTCGCGAATCTCCACGTTCTCACACCACCGGTGATCCCGGCTCGAACCCACATAAATCCCATCCCCGCCGGACGATTCGATGCGCAAGCCCTCCACCCGGATGTCCCGACACCCGGTGAACGACAGGCCCATCCGCCATTCCGCCCTGGCATACGGCGCCTGCTGGTAGTCGCCCTTCCGCATTCGCAGCGTCGCGCCGTATCCCCGCACCACCACATTCGTCGCGTCCACCGCGCGGAACAGGCAATCCCCACCCCCTCGAAATTCCCCCGGCTTCGCCAGGACCAGAACGCCCGGTTCGAAAACCAGCTCCAGATCGCTGCGCAGGGTGACCGGACCAAGCACCCAGGGCGCTCCGACAAACGGAATCACCACCCGTTTTGCCTTCGAGTGGATCGCCGACTGCACCGCCTCGGTGGCGTCCCCGGCGTCGAATCCCCACCAAACCGCCCGCGCCTCGGTCAACCGCCCTTCTTCGACTCCTGCGATCGCCCCTTCATCTCGCGGCAATGCTGCCCCTTGCAGATGCAAACCGATCCCGCAGACCGCAGCGGCAAATCCGCCGATCCATCGCGCCCACCCCGCCCCCCGACTTCTCCAAATCCCACCAGGCAGGCACCCCTCCGGAAATCGCTTAGAAGAACTCCACGGCATTCGGAACACCTACCAGATGCCCGCCCCAACTCCCAGCCCCCTCCCCCAGACGGCAACCGCCCAAAAGCCTGTCCCCCTGTTGAGGCCACCCCCCCCGGGGGACGCTACTGGGGGACAGGTCTTCCTTCCCCGCCCCCCCGGCGGCGCCCCTCATCCTGGTCACCCGTCTGTTCCCACCCCCGAAGAGCCTGTCCCGCTGTCGACGGTCCCGCTGTCGTGGTCCCAAACCCGGCGCGTCGGGCAGGGCGGGTCGCGGGCCGAACCGCACCTCCACAG
>CAYZAE010000036.1:33664-44846 GCA_964476125.1 uncultured Verrucomicrobiota bacterium
CCCCCGGTCGCTACTGGGGGACAGGTCTTCCTTCTCAGCCCCCCAGCCCCTCCTCGCATCCGGGCGGGCCACCCATGCGTTCCCGCCCCCAAAGAGCCTGTCCCCCTGTCGTGACCGCGATCCCCGCCCTCACTCCCTGCCCCCTCCCCCCGACGGCGATCGCCAAAAACCTGTCCCCCAGGGCCCTTCCAAACAGGGGGACAGGTCTTCCGTCCCAGCCCCCGGCCCCTCCTCGCATCCGCGCCACCCATCCGTTCCCCCCCCCAAAAAGCCTGTCCCGCTGTCGACGCCCAAACCCGGCGCGTCGGGCAGGGCGGGTCGCGGGCCGAACCGCACCTCCACAGGGGGACAGGTCTTTAATCTACCCCGACTTCCGGGTGCCGCGGGAGGACTGCGACGGGGGGGTAAGACGGGTACTGGGGGACAGGCTTTCTGGGTACCCCCTCGTTGTCTGGCTGGTTCGACCAGCCGCCCGATTGCCAACCGCCCAATTGCCTGTCCCCCTGTAGACGCCCCCCCGGTGACTACTTGGGGACAGGTCTTCAGCCGGGCCCCCGGTCGCTACTGGGGGACAGGTCTTCCTTCTCAGCCCCCCAGCCCCTCCTCGCATCCGGGCGGGCCCCCCATCCTATCCCGTCTCCAAAGAGCCTGTCCCGCTGTCGTGGTCCCTCTGAAATGACCCGTCCTCAGCGCGCGGGAGGTGTGGAGGCTGGAAACGGCTAAGGCGGAACAAGGCTTCAGCCGATACGTACGCGGGTGGGTACGTGATTGGTTAAGGAAAATCGAAGCACCCACAGGCCCAGCCCCATCCCCCATCCCCCTTTCGCACCGCCCCCCAGCACGATGACCGCCCCACCCGCGATCAGCGTTCAGACCCCGACCACCCCGGAAAGTCCGCGGTCCGACAATCTGCCGTCAGCCGCCCCCAGGACAGGACGGACGGACGGCTCCCGGTCCGCTCGCGGGACTACGGAATGGACCGCCCCTGCGCAGCCCTTCCTGAAAGCCGTCCTGACCGCCTTCCTCCCGTCAGGCGGGGCGGAGCGATCCCTGTTTCTCTCGGGCATCAACCTGATGCTCATCAATTTCATCATGGTGCAGCATTCGATCGTGGCCTTCCGCCGCGCGGAGATCGCCGTGATCGCCTTCTCGCTGGCCTACTTCCTGGGGGTCTCGGCGGGATACCTGGTCTCCGACCGGCTTCCTGCCGGGCGGATTCGCCAGTCGCTGCCCGTGTTTCTGCTCGTGCAAATGGGCCTGATCGCCGGACTGCAACCGCTCCATGCGGTGCTTCAGCGATTCTGTCGTTCCATTGGTCTGTCGGGATTGGGGGACGATCTAGGGGCAGGACTGCTGATCTTCGCGCTCCTGGCTGCCTTCGTGACATCGATCTACGCGGTGTTTCTGCCAAGGACGATCGCCAGTTGCGGAGGGGATCTTCGACGACCGTACTCGGTGGAGGTGGCGGGCTCGATTGCCGGTCTGGCGGCCATGCCCCTGCTCGCCGCGCTGGGTCACACGGTGGTTCTCGGTGCCTACCTCACCACCTTCCTCGCCCTGATGCTGAGTGTCGGCACCCCCCGCCGCAGGGCCGCCCTGCTGGCAATCGTGGGTGCAGGGTTTCTGGCTGCGTTCCCCGCCCTGGACCGGGCCGGGGCCGCATTGGCCTATCGCCACGCCTACGGCTGGCGGGTGGAATCCATGCCGCTCACCCAATACACCCCGTATCACAAGATCGAGATCGCCCGCGTCGACGGCCAGAACCGGCTTCTTCTGAACGGTCTCCGGCAATTTGGCGGCGATCCCCGGCGCACCTATTCCCATTTCGTGGCTGAATTCCCCGCCCGCCTGCTCGGGTCCCCGCGCGTCGCGCTTCTCGGTTGCGGATCCATGGCCACCGTCGGGCGGATCGGGAATTTCGTGCCGTCCATCCGGATCGTCGACCTCGACTCGGCCGTCTTTGCCGCCTCGCGGGAGCATTTCCGGGCGGACAACCAACTCGACCGGCTGCGGAACTGGACCTTCACGGCGGACGACGCGAAGCATTGGCTGGCCAACACCGACGAGACCTTCGACCTGATCCTCCATGACATCCCGCCCGCCCGCTCCCGCCAGGTGGCCCTGACCTATACGGATGACTTTTTCCGGCTGGTGAAGGCGCGGCTGAGTCCCAAGGGAATTTTCTCGATCTCCTCCCTGAGTTCGAACCGAGGCGAAGCCCAATACGGACGCCGGCTTCTCGCCACGCTGACCTCGGTGTTCGACTCCTGCTTCGCGCTCGAACGAAACGGAAGCATTTACTTCTACGGCGGCGGAAAGGGCCTTGTCGCGGTGGACGCCGGAACCCTGCTCCGGCATCTGGACCCGGAACTCGGCCGGGACGCGCGGGTGTTGACCGGGCCTGAGATTCGGGCCCGTGCCGCCGGCGCGAACATCATCACTTTCTCGAACGTGGGGGACCTCATCTATGATTGACCTGATCACCTCCCGGATCCGGAAGCTTCCGGCCAGCGTGTTGGCGCTGGCGATCGGGCTCTGGCTCGCGCTGCTCCAGTTCGCCTTTTTCTTCCTGCTCGAGGTCCGACTGACCAGCCGCGCCACCTCCTTCTTCGTGGCCTTGTTCTTCTGGCTGGTTGGATTCCTGGTCGGCCTGAACCTCACTTCTGTTCGCGCGTTTCCACGGCTGATCGGACTCGCCCCGCTGGCCTATTACGTCGCTTTTCTGCTGCTGCGCCTTTTTCCCCACCAACTCTCCATCCTGCCCGCGATCGGCGTCTGCATCGCCATTTCCGGAGCGCTCGCGGGCTCGTTTTTCCCCTACGCGGCAGAGCGCTTCCCCGATACCCGCCGGCTGCTCCTCCACGAGAATAACGGCTTCGTGGCCGGTATTCTTCTCTCGCTGCTTGGGTCGGTTTTTGCCGGACGGTTGTTCCTGGAATGGGCACCCGCCGCCGGCGCCCTTCCGGTCGCAGCCCTCGCCCTGAGGCGGAGATACCCACGCTGACCCCACGACCCCGTGTCGACTGAATCCCTTTCCCCGGTCCCTGATCCGCTGCGGCGGCGGATCATTCTCTTTCTCGCCGGCGCCAACCTGACGCTTGTCCAGTTCCTCGCAATGCGCGAATTCGCGGCCCTGCTGGGATCGAACGAACTGGTCGTCCTGCTGGTTGTCGCCGGTTATTTCCTCGGGCTCTCCGCCGGCTACCTGGTTTCCCGTCGGCTTTCCCGCCGCACGCTGCTGACGCTCGGGATCGGCACCCTGGTGCTTCACGCTTCGCTGCCCTTCTCCGTCCGGTGGTTTTCAGGCGCGATGGCTTCGATCGATCTCGCAGGAAACACACCTCCATTCCTGTTTTGCCTGACGCTCTTCGGTCTCACTCCGTTCTACGCGGTTTTCCTGCCCAGGCTTATCGGGGAGAACGAATCCGCCTCGGAAGGGTCGACCGAAAAACCGCACGAACGTCTTGTCCGTTGCTACGCCACCGAACTCGCCGGCGGGCTCGCCGGTCTCGCCGTGCTGTTCGTGATTCCACCGGCCCGCATGGAATGGATCGCCGCCCTCCACCTCACCGGGTTGGTCGTCCTTCTCTTCCTTGCGGTCCCTCTGCCCAGGCCGTGGCGCTGGTCCCTGCCCCTCCTGCCCATCGTCTACCTCGCCGCCTATCCGTCCCTGCAGCGGTCCAGCCTCGAATTCCACCTCCGCGAAACGCACCGCTACCGCGACGTCCGCGTCCTCGCCTCGGAATTCTCCCCGTACCAGCGCGTGGACTTTGTCGCCGTCCGCGCGCGGACCTCCGACCGCGTCGCCACGAATCTCTATCTCAACGGCAATCTCCTCTACGGCTCGCGCTCCCTCCATGAGCACAATCTCATGGTCTCCGTCCTGCCCAACCTGCTCGCCGCCCCCGAAGGCCAGGGACACGCGCTGGTGATCGCCGGGGGATCCCTCGACAACGCCCGCTACCTCGCCCCGCGCGTCCGGCAACTTCGTGTCGTTGAAATCGATGAAACCGTCGTTCGCCTGGCCCGGCGCCACCTTCAGGAACCCCGCGGAGATTTTCCCTCGGGCTGGGATCTGGTCATCGACGACGGGAAGCATTTCCTCGGGAACTGGCGGGGCGAAGCTTTCGACACCATCTGCGTCGACGTCCCGGTTCCCACCCATCTCCAGACCGCCATGCTCCATTCGGAGCGGTTCTTCGCCCTGGCGAGGGGACGCCTCAAGCCGGGCGGCATCTTTTCCATCTCACTTTCCGGCCACCTCGATCCTCGCGGTCCGGATCAGCCGCCCTCCCAGCGGCTGTCCGCCCGCATCATGGCCGGACTGCTCGCCACCTTTCCCCACGTCATGGTGGCCCGGCTTGGCGACCACGACTTCGCCTGGGCAAGTGGAAAACCCATTCGCGAAGATCTCGCCAGCCTCCAGCGGCGCATCGACGGCTTCCGGGATTCGCTGCCGGGATTGTTGCAGACCTTCGGCCATCCGCGGATCGGGTTGATCCATGAAAAGGAAATCGAAAGCCGCGCCCGGGGGTCCCTCCCGATCGGTGAGGCCGACATGCAGATCGTGCTGCGACTGAGCCTGGCCAAGCTGCGGAAGCGCTTTTACGACCCCGACTGATGTCCCCCCTGCCGTTCGCGGCGAGACCGAGATGAAGCCACCGACCACCCGGCTGTCCGCCACCAACACCGTCCTCACCGGGGTTTACTTTGGCGCGCTTCAGTGGAGCGCCTTTTTCCTGCTCCAGTCCTACCTGGCCTCCACCGCCATCGTCTACCTGCTGGCCACGGCAGCCTGGATGGTGGGAAGCCTGGCCGGTCTGGCGCTTCCGGGAAAAAGCCGGGAACTGGCCTGGCTTGCCGCCTCGATCGCCTGCTTCGGGCTGCTCCACCTGCTGGCCACCACCCATCCCTTCGAAATGAACTGGCTCCCGGCCCTGCTCCTTTGCCTTGCCGGAATGGGCGGCTATGCCGGGCGCTTCTTCCGGTTCCGGGCCATGGCTGGCATCACGACGGACAGCGATCGGCTCTTTCTCTGGGAGAACACGGGATTCCTCGGAGGCATGGGACTGACCCTTGTCCTGCTCTGCGGGATCGGTGATTCAACACTCCTGCTGGTTCCCGCGGTGGGGGCCGTCCTTTGCGGGGCCACCCTGCTGGGAATGCCGGCTGTTTCGGAGGAAACCTTCACCCCAGGGACCGCAGTTCCCGGCCGCCCGCGCATCCACGTCAGCCGTAGCGCAAAGCCTGAATCGGCGCCAGGCGGGCGGCTTTGACGGCGGGAATCAGGCTGGCCAACAGGCCCACGGTCAGGCTGAACACCACCGAGGCGACGATGGGGAGCAGGGTCACGACCGGGGCATTGGCCCCGGGGGAAACGTGATCGAGAATCGCGACCAACCCGAACGACGTCCCCACGCCCAGCACTCCGCCCAATCCGGCCAGCACACACCCTTCGACCAGCACCTGGAGAAAGATCGCCGCCGGTGAGGCCCCGATCGCCTTGCAGGTCCCGATCTCGCGGATCCGCTCGGTGATGCTGGCCATCATGATGTTCATGATGCCGATTCCGCCCACCAGCAGGCTCAGTCCCGCGATGATCCCCCCGCTGATCCGGGCGTTCTTGATCCGGAGGTTGATGTCCTCCAGGCGGTTTTCCTGCGTTTCGAACGCAAAATCCTCGACCCCGTTATGGGTCATCATCAGCACGTTCCTGGCCTGCTGCAGCGCCGATTCGAGGTGTTCAAGATCCACCACCTTGATGTCGCAGTCCGAGAGTTTCGGTTCCGGCAATCCCGTCTTTCCCGAGGCCGCCCGGAATTTCACCCAGGCCGTGTTGAGCGGCATGTAGACCACGTTGTTCTTTCTCCAGAACGCGTCCCAGTGCTTGCTCCGCCAACCGCGCTGGCGCTGCACGCCGCCCGCACCCTGGGCGTCCGCCGCCCCGTCCTTTTTGGCCTGCTCCCGCTGCCGGACCGCCTGCTCGCTTTCGTAGTGCCGGAACATGCCCACAATCGTGAACAACTGCCCGTTGATCTGGATCCGTTCACCGATGGGAATGATCTCCCGGCCGGCGTCCTGCGGTGACCCGAACAGTTCGTCCCGGATCCCGGTGCCGATCACGCAGACGCTCCGGGCGTATTCCTCGTCGAGATCGGTCAAAAACCGTCCGTGGGCCACCTCGTAAAGGTTCATGTCCAGCACCGCCGGCCACACCCCCACCGTCTCCGAGGGGTAATGATTCTTGCCCTGCCGGGATAACACGGCGCCGAACACGGCCATTTCGGGTGAGATCACGGTCAGGAGCGGCGCGCTCCGGCGCAGCGCCAGCACGTCGCGCAGGGTCCGGCCCGGAGCCAGGTCGCGCAGGTGTTCCTGCTGCGCCGGGACCTCCTGGTCCTTGACCAACACTTTGTTCAGGCCGCCCATGGCGATCATGCTCTCCTTCATCCCGTTCTCCATGCCGCGCACCAGCGCCGCCATGGCGATCAGGCTCGAGACGCCCAGCACGATCCCGAACATGGTCAGGAACGAGCGGAACTTGTGGGTCCAGACCTCCTTCAAACCAATCAGCACTGCGATGTAGATCGTCATGCCTGAATCACTTCCGCTTCACTCGTATCGCAACGCCTGGATCGGATGCAGCCGGGAGGCCCGGGCCGCCGGATAAAGCCCCGCCACGATCCCCACCGCCACACTGAAGGCGAAGGCCACCCCCAGCGAAGCCATGGTGATCTCCGGGGCGTTGTCCGTGGGTGTGAATCCCGCGATCAAATCCACCACCAGCCAGGAAAACCCGAGCCCCGCGATCCCGCCCACCACCGAAATCACCACCGATTCCACCAGGATCTGAATAAACACGGCCCCCGTCGAAGCCCCCACCGCCTTGCGGATCCCGATCTCGCGCACCCGCTCCGAAATGCTGGCCAGCATGATGTTCATGATCCCGATCCCACCCACGATCAGGCTGATGGCCGCGATGATCGTCCCGCTCATGCGCGCGCTCCGGATGAAGTTGTTGATCTCCGACGCCCAATCCTCCTGCGTCCGGAACGTGAAATCCTCAATCCCCCGGTGCGTGAACATCAGCACATTCCGCGCCTGCTGCAACGCCGGCTCCAACTGCTCAACGCTCGGCACCTTGAAGTAGACCGTCGATAGCCGGTAATCCGGCGACTCGCTGACTCCAACCCCGGACCGGAACTTGATCAGCATCGTCTGAAGCGGAAGCATCACCGTGAAATTCTTCATCCGGAAGATGAAGCCGCCGCCGCCGCCGCGCCCTCCCCAGCCCCGGCTCCGCGTCGGGCCCGAAACCGCGTTCGTCTGGTTCATCCTCTCCCGCTTCAGGTACTCCCGTTCCCGCCGCGCCTGATCGCTTTCGTAATGCTGGAACATGCCGACGATCGTGAACGACTGGCCGTTGATGGTCAGACGTTCGCCCACCGGGATGATCTCACGCCCCACCTCCTCCGGCGCACCCCACAACTCGTCGCGAATCCCCGTGCCGATCACGCAGACGCTTCGGGCCATCTCATTGTCCAGGGACGAAAACAACTGCCCGTGTTCGACGACGTGTTCGTTGACCTCCGCGTACTCCGGCCAGGTCCCGGCCAGAATGGAGGCCCGGGTATTCTTCCCGGCATGGCTGAGAAGCGCCGACGAACCGCTCCAGCGCGTCATTTCGTAGGCCGGCACGACCCCTTTAACCAACGGCGCCCCGTAGCGGAGGGCCTCGATGTCGGCCATCGTGATCCCCTGCGCCTGGTCCGCCAGATGCCGCTGCCACACCGGCAGTTCGGACTGCGGCTCGATACGCACCTTCTCCAGCCCACCCATCGCCACCAGCGCCTCCTTCATCCCTTTCTCCATGCCCCGCACCAGGGCCGACATGGAAACCAGGCTCGAGACGCCCAAAATGATGCCGAACATGGTCAGGGCCGACCGGGCCTTGTGGGCCCAGATCTCCTTCAACCCCGTCAACACCGTGTTCGTGAGATTCATCTTCGGCTGTCCGGCAATTCATTCCCCCCCGGAGGCCCACGGCCGCTCACCCGGAGACGGCCCAAACCTCGTCCTTCGACGGCTAACGCGGGGGAATCTTCAAATCCATTCCCGATCGCATGTAGCGCGCATCGATCCGCGGATTCGCCCGCTGCAACGCCGATAAGGTCACCCCGTACTGGCGGGCGATTCGGTCCATGGTCTCCCCGGATCGAACCCGATGCGTCCGAACCCCCGTCGCCGACTCCCCGGGCCGCACGGCGGAGGCCGATCGGGAACCGGATCCCCTGGCCACACCACCGCCGGTAAACCCACTGGAACCCGACAGGCCACCGCCCGCTCCCAGAACACCCCCGACACCCCCTGCTGTCTGGCCCGACCCTGCTGCGGCCTGGGCCTGGGCCAGCGCCTGCGCATAAGCCTGGAGTTGAGCCTGCGATTGGGCCAGCGCCACGGACAACCGGCGGACCTCGTTGCTCGCCTGGATGGAAAAAATGAAAAGATTGGTCACCTGAGCCCGCAAACCCAGGTTCTCGGTCCGGACCGCGGCCAGATCCCGGGCGATGGTCTCGCTGCGAACGACCAAGGGCACCGAGGTGGCGAGGCGCTCGGTGCAGTTGGTGATTCGCCGCCGAATGTCTTCCGCCTTCGGATCCTCGGGGCGCAGACGGAGATATCGCTGGTAATGATAAACGGCATCGGCATAGCGACGGAGCTGTCCCTCGCAAAGCGAGGCGTAGCCCAGGTGCACCGTGGGAGCCCGGGAATTCTTCTCCAAAGCGCGCTCGTAATACTCCGAAGCCGCCTCGAAATCCCCCAGCCGCTCCGCATCCCGCGCCCTTTGGAAATTCCGCTCCCGATCCTCGTCCGCCACCAGGAAATCATCCGGAGAACACCCGCCCCATAGCGCTGTCGCCAGGATCACCAGCAGCAGCGCACGGCCTCCGCGCCAGGGCGCCGCGTCAATCAGCATGGGTGCAACCTACCAGCCCTTCCCACCGGGGTCACGCTTTGCGCGGAAGTTCTCCAGCGACGACTTGCCCGTTGACCCACGCCGCCTCCCTCGTGAACCTCCCCGCCCCATGTCGAGAATCCAGCGCGCCCTGCTCTCCGTCTCCGACAAAACCGGACTCGTCCCCTTCGCCCGCACCCTCGCGGCCGCCGGCGTCCAACTCGTCTCCACCGGCGGCACCGCCAAGGCCCTGCGCGACGCCGGCCTCGACGTGCTCGAACTCGGCTCCTACACCGGCTTCCCCGAGATGCTCGACGGCCGGGTGAAAACCCTGCACCCCAAGGTCCACGGGGGTCTCCTCTACATCCGCGGCAATGCCGAGCACGAAGCCGCCGTCGCCCACCACGCCATCCCTCCCATCGACCTCGTGGTGGTGAATCTCTACCCCTTCGAAGCCACCGTCGCCCGCCCCGGAGTCACCCTCCACGACGCCATCGAAAACATCGACATCGGCGGCCCCTCCATGCTCCGCAGCGCCGCCAAGAACCACGACAGCGTCACCGTGATCACTGATCCCACGGACTACGCCACCGTCGCGGAACAGGTCCAGGCCACCGGCGAAACCACCCTCGCCCTCCGCCGGCAGCTCGCCGCCAAGGTCTACGCCCGCACCGCCGCCTACGACGCCGCCATCGCCGCCCATCTCCAGCGCGAGTTCAGCCCCGAGGAAACCTTTCCCAAAACCCTGACCCTGGCCGCCCCGCTGGCCCAACCGCTCCGCTACGGCGAAAACCAGCACCAGAAAGCCGCCCTCTACGGCCGGTTCCAGGAATTCTTCCAGCAGCTCCACGGCAAGGAACTCTCCTACAACAACATCCTCGACCTCACCGCCGCCGCCGCCCTGATCGCCGAGTTCGCCACCGAAGCCCCCACGCTCGCCATTCTCAAGCACACCAACCCCTGTGGCGTCGGCCAGGGCCCCGACCTCCGCATCGCCTGGGAACGCGCCTTCGCCACCGACCGTCAGGCCCCCTTCGGCGGCATCATCGCCACCAACCGCCCCCTCGACCTCCCCTGCGCCGAGGCCATCGCCGAAATTTTCAGCGAAGTCATCGTCGCCCCCGACTTCGCCCCCGACGCCCTCGCCCTGCTCCAGAAAAAGAAGAACCTCCGCCTGATCCGCCTGATCAAGGACCCCGCCGCCTCCGAACCCTGGGATCTCCGCAGTGTCGGCGCCGGATCGTTTCTCCTCCAGCAGCGGGACCTCAAACCCACCCTTCCCGCGGACCTCAAGACCGTCACCCGGCGCACGCCCTCCGAACCCGAGCTCCGCGCCCTGCTCTTCGGCTGGCGCATCGTCAAACACGTCAAATCCAACGCCATCGTCTACGCGGGCGCCGATGAAGCCGGACATGGCCGCACCCTGGGCATCGGCGCCGGCCAGATGAGCCGTGTCGATTCCAGCCGGATCGCCGTCTGGAAGGCCGGGGAAGCCGGACTCCCGCTCGCCGGAAGCGCGGTCTGCAGCGATGCCTTCTTCCCCTTCCCCGACGGCCTCATCGCCGCCGCCGCCGCCGGTGCCACCGCCGCCATCCAGCCCGGCGGTTCCGTCCGCGACAACGAGGTCATCCAGGCTGCCGACGAACGCGGAGTGGCCATGATCTTCACCGGCACCCGCCACTTCCGCCACTGACCGAGGATCCCCGATTCCCGAACTCCGAACTCCGAACTTAGATCCCACCGCGCGAATGGCCCACATCCACGAAAAGATCGACTTCACCGTCGCCATCTTTGTTGTCCGTGACCGGCAGGTCCTGCTGATCCTGCATCGCAAGCTGGGGCGGTGGCTTCCGCTCGGGGGGCATATTGAACTCGATGAGGATCCCGAACTGGCGGCGCTCCGCGAGGCCAAGGAGGAAAGTGGATTCGATGTGGAACTGGTCGGCGAGCGCCCCCCCACGACCGAACCCGGCACCCGCGCCCTGATCGCGCCGCGCTTCCTCGACATCCACCGCATCACCGAAACGCACGAGCACATCGGGATGATTTACTTCGCCCGCCCCACCGGCGGTTCGCTCGAACTGGCGGAGGAGGAACATCACGACATCCGCTGGTGTTCCGAGGCCGACCTCGACCAACTCCAGCCTCCCATGAGCAACGCCGTGAAATGGTACTGCCGCCAGGCCCTCCGCGAACTCGGCAACCCAGCCTGAAGGAGGGTGCGTC
>CAYZAE010000037.1:0-19954 GCA_964476125.1 uncultured Verrucomicrobiota bacterium
GAAGACCTGTCCCCCTGTGAGGATGGGGCGCCTGGCGGGGCGAAGTGGGAGGATGTCCGGGAAGAGGACCTGGCAGGTATTGCTTCCATCGTCCTCGGAACGATTGCTCGGCGGCTTTGACTTCAACCCGGGGGTTGGGTTGGCTTGCCGGGATGTCCTCCGCCATGCCGCCCGAAGGAGGGGCTGATGCCCTCGACGCGTTGCGCGAAGCCGTCCGGCTCACCCCGGACAACGTGCCGCTGCGCCAGTCGCTGGCCGACATGCTCCTGGGTCTGGGGCGGGCGGCCGAGGCGGAGAAGGAATATCGCGAGGGGCTTCAGATCGCCCCGGAGCGGATGGGGCTGAAGTTCGGACTGGCCCGGGCGTTTTTCGCGCAAGGCAAAAACAGTCACGCGCTGGCCCTGGTGGAGAACCTGACGAAGTCGTCCGGCGCCCCGGCGCGCGCGTTTCTGCTGCACGCGAGGCTGCTGGTGGGGATCGGCGAGGTGGAACAGGCGGTCATCCAGTACCGGCGCGGGGTGGAAATGGATGCTTCGGTGGCGGACGCGGAATTTGCTGCGCGGTTGGGGATCGATGCCCACGAGGAGGAGAGCGAAGTGGTGGACGGACGTGTCCGCGCGGCCTGGGGGGAAGGGGAGGAAGAGCTCCCGCCGTCGGTCGACATCGAGAAGCCGAAGGTCGTCTTCTCCGATGTCGGGGGCATGGAGACGATCAAGGAGGAGATACGCCTCAAGATCATTCATCCCCTGGCGCATCCCGAGCTCTACAAGGCTTACGGCAAGCCCATTGGGGGAGGGATCCTGATGTACGGTCCTCCGGGCTGTGGCAAGACCCACCTGGCCCGGGCGACAGCCGGTGAGATCAATGCGGGATTCATCAGCGTCGGGATCAACGACGTGCTCGACATGTGGATCGGGAACAGCGAGCGGAACCTGCACGAGCTGTTCGAGGGCGCGCGGCGGAACCGTCCGTGCGTGCTGTTTTTCGATGAGGTGGACGCCCTGGGGGCGAGCCGCAGCGATCTTCGCCATCACGCGGGCCGGCAGTTGATCAACCAGTTCCTGGCGGAGTTGGACGGGGTCAAGGCGAGCAACGAGGGTGTCCTGATCCTGGCGGCCACCAATGCCCCGTGGCATTTGGATTCGGCCTTCCGCCGGCCCGGGCGTTTCGATCGCATCCTGTTCGTGCCGCCGCCGGACGCGCCGGCGCGGTCGTCGATCCTGCGTCTGCAACTGGCGGGGAAGCCGGTGGACGACATTGACTGCGATGCGCTGGCGAAGAGGACGGAAGGGTTTTCAGGGGCGGACCTGAAGGCGTTGGTGGACGTGGCCATTGAGGCCAAGCTCCGGGATGCGATGAAAACGGGGGTGCCGAAGCCGATGATCCAGAAGGACCTGGTGGCGGCGGCGGCGGTGTGCAAGCCGACCACCAAGGAGTGGTTCGCCACGGCGCGGAATTACGCGTTGTATTCGAACCAGGGGGGCCTTTACGACGACATCCTGGTTCATCTGAAGCTCAAGTGAACACCAAGTTCGATCGGGCGCTGCTGCTGGTGGACCAGGGGCGGTTTGATCTCGCGGAGACGGAGCTGAAGGGATACCTGGCGGAGGAACCCCAGCACGCCTTCGCCCATGCGCTGCTAGGCTGGTGCCTTTCGCAGCGCGAGGCGTGGAAGGAAGCGACCGAGGAGGTGCAGCAGGCCATCGGATTGGAGCCGGATCTGGCGTTCGCGCACTACATCCATGGGCATGTGTTGCGGAGCCGAAACCGGCTTCCGGAAGCGGTCCGGGCGGCGGAGGAGGCCATCCGTCTGGACAGCGCGGAGCCCGACCATTTCTGGCTCCTGGGAGCGTTGCGGGCGGATGAGCGGCAGTGGGTTCAGGCGCTGGAGGCGGCGGAGAAGGGGCTTGAGATCAATGCCGAGCACGTGGATTGCACGAATCTGCGGGCTCTGGCGCTGGTGCAGTTGGGTCGGCGCGGGGAGGCGGGGCTCACGCTGGATGAGGCGCTCGCGCGGAATCCTGAGAACGCGGTGACCCACGCCAACGTGGGTTGGAAACGGCTGCATGAGGCGAAACCCAGGGAGGCGCTGGAGAGTTTTCGGGAGGCGTTGCGGCTCGATCCGACCAATGAATGGGCTCGGGCCGGAATCGTGGAGGCGCTCAAGGCGCGCAATCCGGTTTATGGGTTGCTCCTGCGGTATTTCCTGTGGATGTCCCGTCTCAGTTCCGGGGCCCAGTGGGGCATCGTTTTCGCGGGGTATATCGGCGCCCGGATGCTGACGGGATTCGAGCAGTCGAACCCGGACCTGGCGCCCTACACGCTGCCCTTGCGGGTGGTGTACATCTCCTTTGTGTTTCTCACCTGGACGGCCCAGCCGCTGTTCAATCTGCTCCTGCGCCTGGACAAGTTCGGGCGCATGGCGTTGTCCGAGGAGCAGATCCGGGCCTCGAACTGGATCGGGGCGGTGGTTGGGCTGGGCCTGGTGGCGCTGGCGACGTGCCTGGTGAAGGGGTTCGAAGGGCCGCCCATGTTCGGGTTGATGGCGGCGGCGGGGTTGGTGATTCCGATGGCAGCCATGTTCAACTGCCCGGAAGGATGGCCTCGCCGGGCCATGGGTGTGTTCACCATGCTGATGATCGTCTGTGGACTCGCGATGTTCGGCGGGTCGTTCATTCCGAAGGACTCGACCGGCGTGCTCGAGGTTGCCCGGGCGCTTTCCGTCGTGCTGACGATGGTCTTCCTTGTGGGAGCCATCGCCGGACCGTGGGTGGGCAACCTGCTGGCCGCCAGCCGGCCCCGGAAATAATCCGATCGTCCGGCGGTTTGGGGGAAACGGTCCCCGACTCGTTGACGGCCCCCGGTCCGGCAGGCTTGCTCGGGGCACCACGATGCATTCCCTGATCGCCGAACTCACCGCGGCCGGGCCGGTCCTGACGGATGGAGCCTGGGGAACCCAGATGCAGGCCCGCGGACTGGCGGTGGGGGAGTTTCCGGACGGCTGGAACCTGACCCATCCCGACCGCGTGGAGGCGGTGGCGCGTGCCTACGTCGAGGCCGGCAGCCGGGTAATCCTCACGAATACCTTCGGTTCCAATCGTGTGCGCCTCGCCGAGTCGGGGCTTGGTCCCCGACTGCGCGAACTGAATGAGGCCGGGGCCCGGCTTTCCCGGACGGCGGCAGCCGGGCGGGCGAAGGTCTTCGCGTCGATCGGGCCGTGCGGCAAGATGCTGCTGACCGGGGAGGTCACCGAGGACGGATTGTTTGAGACATTCCGGGAACAGGCGGAAGCCCTGGCGGCTGGGGGCGCGGAGGCGCTGGTCGTTGAGACCATGGCGGACATCGCGGAGGCCTGCATCGCGGTCAAGGCCGCGAAGACCACGGGACTTCCCGTGGTGGGCTGTCTGGTGTTCGACACCGGTCGCGAGAAGGACCGGACGATGATGGGACAGACGCCGGAGCAGGGAGCCCGTGCGTTGACGGAAGCGGGGGCGGATGTGGTGGGAGCCAATTGCGGACAGGGAATTGCCGGATTCGTGAAAATCGCGCGCCGCATGAAAACGGCGACCGACCGGCCGATCTGGATCAAGGCCAACGCGGGGTTGCCGGAGATGGTGGACGGCCAGGTTTTGTACCGGACGACGGCGGAGGAGTTTGCGTCGGTGCTTCCCGAACTGATCGCCCTGGGCGTGGCGTTTTTGGGCGGTTGCTGTGGCACGAGTCCGGAGTTCATCCGGGCCGGCGCGTTGCGGATGGGGGCAGCACGATCTTGATCCGGAGCCTTCGACGGGCGTTGGATGAGGCATTCCCATGACGAACCCGAGAAACCGAGTGAACACGAACCATCCTTCTGCCGGAACCGCGGGGAGCGATGCCGGCGGGACGGAGAAACCTGTGAACCGACGCGCCTTCCTGGAGAAGTCCGTGACCGCCGCCGGGGTGCTGTACGGCGGGGCGGTGGTCTCCCGGGCGTATGGCCAGTCGGTCGGAGCGAACGACAAGGTCCGACTGGGCGTGATCGGATGCGGCGGCATGGGGCGTGGCGACCTCGACACCTTCTTTCTGAACGCGGAGGTCGAGTGCCCGGTGATCTGCGACGTGGACGACAAGAACCTCGCGGAGACCGGATCGCTGGTGGAGAAGAAGCGCGGGAAACGGCCGGACATCACGAAGGACTTCCGTGCGGTGCTGGACCGGAAGGACATCGATTGCGTGCTGATTGCCACGCCGGACCATTGGCATGCCTTGCCGACGGTGATGGCGTGCCAGGCGGGCAAGGACGTTTACGTCGAGAAGCCGCTGGCGACGAGCATCCGCGAGGGCCGGGCCATGGTGACGGCCGCGGAAAAGCACGATCGCATCGTTCAGATGGGCACCCAGTGGCGCAGCAGCAAGGGCATCGGGGAGGCCGTCGATTACGTGCAGTCGGGCAAACTCGGCAAGGTCACGCTGGTGCGGGGGTGGGCCTATCACGACTGGCTTCCGGCCTGTCCGAAGAAGCCCGACGGCGCGGTGCCGGCGGGTGTCGATTACGAGCGCTGGCTCGGGCCTGCGCCGAAGCGGGATTTCAATCCGAACCGTTTCCACTTCAATTTCCGGTGGTTCTGGGACTACGCAGGCGGGCTGATGACCGATTGGGGCGTTCATCTCATCAACGTGATGCTCTGGGCGATGGGACCGCAGACTCCCAAGTCCGTCATGTCGAGCGGGGGCAATCTGAACACCGACGAAGCGTGGGAGACGCCCGACAACCAGATCGCGGTGTATGAGTTCCCCGACTACATGCTGGTCTGGGAACACAAGAACGGGGTGGGCATCGGACTGAACTCGCGTCCCTGGGGCATTTCGTTCACCGGAACCAAGGCGACGATGTTCCTGACCGACGCCGGGTTCGAAGTGCAGAGCGAGCGGCGCAAGGGCGAGGGTGAGGAGCCGAAGAAGTTTCCGGGCAGCGGGGATGCGCGTCCGGCCCACGTGCGGAACTTCCTCGACTGCGTGAAGTCCCGGCAGCAGCCGGTCGAGAATGTGAAAGTCGGGCACCATGTCTCCACGGTGGCCCATCTCGGCAACGTGGCGCAGCGCTCGGGTCGCAAGATCTACTGGGATCCGGTGAAGGAACAGGTGATCGGAGACAAGGCCGCCGACAAGCTGGTTGGTGTGGAGTACCGGGCGCCCTGGAAGCTTCCGTATTATCCGAAGGACTGATCCGGCCTTCGGATTCCCGGGCGAGGCCGGTTCGGGGCCGGTTCATGGCCGAATGGCCAGATCCGCAAACGGCCGAGCGCGCAGGGTGCGCGGGGCGCGGTCAGTCCTTCTTGAGCCCGGCCAGGGTCGGATCCAGTTTTTCGGCGATCTTGCCGTCACGAATCTCGATGCGTCGGGGCGTGACGGCGGCGATCTCGGGGTCGTGGGTCACGAGGATGATGGTCCGCCCCTCCTTGTGGAGGGCGCGGAAGGTGTCGAGGATCATTTCGCCCGTGTGGGAGTCGAGGTTCCCGGTCGGTTCATCCGCGAAGATCATCCGGGGGTCGTTGACCAGGGCGCGGGCGATGGCGACGCGCTGTTGTTGTCCGCCGGAAAGCTGGAGGGGACGGTGCTTGGAGCGGTTCTCGAGGTTGACGATTTTCAGTGCGGCCATGGCGCGATCCCGGCGTTCGCGTGCGCCGAGGCCGGCGTAGATCATGGGCAGTTCCACGTTCTGCAGCACGTTGAGCTTGGGCAGCAGATTGAAGAACTGGAACACGAAGCCGATTTTCCGGTTCCGGACCTGGGCCAGTTCCCGGGCGGAGGCCTTCTGGATCTCGACGCCATCCAGGGTGATGGTCCCGCCGCTGGGCGAGTCGAGGCAGCCCAGGATGTGCATCAAGGTGGACTTGCCGCTGCCTGAGGGACCGATGATGGAGATGAACTCGCCCGAATCGATATCGAGCGTGACGCCGTCGAGGGCGCGGATCTCCTCGCCACCCAGGTGGTAGACCTTGGTGATATTGCGCAGTTCGAGCATCGCCATGGGAATCGGGAGGGAAGCGGGGATCGTGTCTGGAGTGGGTTTGGGGGGCCTGGGGCGACGGAGACGGCCTCGTGAGCCGAGGGGGGCGGGCGTGATTGTCTGGGCCGGCCTCCCTGGACGCGGTCAGGTTCCGGGCCGGGGGGTGGTGCCCGGGCGGGTGGCCGGGGAAGCTGGGGTGGCGGACCCGGTGGCGGCGTTAGCGGTCGCGGGCTTGGGGGTGGCGGAGGCGGAGGCGGAGGCGGAAGCGGTGGCCGGAGAGGTGGTGCCGGTGCCATGGCTGGCAGGGCGGCTGCCTCCCTGGGCGAGGGCGGGTCCGCCTCCGGGCACGCGGGCGGCGGTGCCGCCGGGCGGCTCGAGGGAAACGACGTCGCCGTCGTTCAATCCGGATTTGATTTCGGCCCGGAAGAAATCGGAGACACCGACCATCACGGTTCGTTTCTCGGTGGATTCACCGTTTTTCACGTACACGTAGCGTTCGCCCTGTTCGGAGAAGACGGCGGCGAGGGGGACGGTGAGCACGTTGTCGGCGGCGGACACGGGAATGGAGATGCTGGCTGTCATGCCGGGCTGGATGCGGGCATCGACATTCTTGAGCGCGATGCGGGTGGCGTAGCCCTTGATCATGTTTTTGACGATCGCCTGGGGGGCGATGCGTTCGATCTCGCCGGAGACCTTGAGCCCGGGGACGGCGTCGACCTCGACCAGGACCTCCATGCCATGCTTGAGCCGGGTGACATCGGCCTGGTTGACGTGGGCATTGATCACCATGGAGCTGAGGTCGGCGATGGTGAGAACTTCGGTGCCGCTGTTGAAGCCGCCGGAACCGGAGACCGCCTGGCCGATGGAGACGGGGCGGGTGAGCACGGTGCAGTCGAAGGGGGCTGAGATGCGGGTCCTCAGCAGACGCTCGCTGGAGAGGTCGAGTTCCTTTTCACTCCGTTCGATCGAGTTCCGGGCGAGTTCGTGGTCCTTCATGGAGGACTCGTGGCGTTCGCGGCTGGCCTCGAAGGCCTGTTCCGAGAGGAGTTTTTCGTCGAAGAGCAACTTGTCGCGTTCGTAGTCGCGCTTGGCCTGGTCCATGGTGATGCGGGCCTTGTCGAGCTGGAGCTTGGCGCTTTCGATCTGTTTCTGGCGGCTTTCGAGCTCGATCCGCAGGTCGCGGTCGTCCAGGGCGAAGAGCAGCCCGCCCTTCTTGACGCGATCGCCCACGTCGACGGGCAGTTCGATGATCTTGCCGTTGACCTCGGGGCGGACGGAGACCTGTTCGGCGGGCCCGATTTCGCCGGCGACGCCGACGGCGAAGTTGATGTTGCCGCGTTCGACGGTGGCGGTGGTGGGGCGGGACTCGGAGACCTCCTGGCCCGGGCTGTTGCCGGATCCGGAGCTGGAACGGTTCCAGAACCAGGCACCCGTTCCGAGGCCGCCGAGGATCAGAAGCGCAATGACGAGAACTCTCATGAAAGCAGTGGCGAAGTTAGGGGGGCGCTCAGCAGGGCGCAAACGCGGATTTGCCGAAAATACGCATGCGTACTGCCTGTAGAACCGGATTGAGACGTCGACCGGTGATTGCGAATTCGACTTTGCCTGCGGCCATGCCCTAGAACCTCCGTCGCATGGCCCGGCGCCGACCAGCGAAGCGCCCCCCGCGAGCGTCGTCGAAACCGTCGAGATCGGGGACGCGACTCCTTTGGATTCCGGTCATTTTGCTGACCGGCTTCACGGTCTGGCTTTGGTACCGGGCGATGAATCCGTTGGATTCCAGCCCGGGGCCTGATCCGGCGCTGGCCGAGGCGAGTGAGCCCTCCGGGGCGTTTGTTCCGGTTCCGCCCGTGTTCGATCTGCCCACGTTCACGCCTCCGCCCGAGCCGCCGGTGATCCACCTTCCGGAGTTGCCCCCCGAAACGCAGGCGCCGCCGGTGCAGGTGCAGATGCCGGTGCAGGTGGCTGGGACGCCTCCCTCGACGGGGGCACCGCCAGCGACGGTGTCCGTTCCAGGAGCGGTGCAGGACCCGAAGACCCGGTTGTCCACGGAACGGCTGGTGGCTGTGCAGCTGGCCCTGGCCCGGCGGGGTATTTCGTCCGGCTCGATCGATGGCGTGGCCGGGGCCCAGACGCGGGCGGCGCTGCGGGTTTTCCAGAAATCGGAGGGCCTTCCGCCCAGTGGAGAACCCGATCCCCAGACCCTGCAGCGGCTGGGGCTGGGGGGGGCGTCCTATGGCACGTACACGGTGACGGCGGAGGATCTTGCGAGCCTGACTTCGGTGCCCCGTTCCTGGCTGGAGAAATCGCGCAAGGATCGCCTGGGGTACGAGTCGGTGCTGGAGCTGGTGGCCGAACGCAGTCACGCGCATCCCCGTCTGATCCGGGGACTGAACCCGGACGTGGATTGGAGCCGGATTTACGCGGGGAAGGTGGTTCGCGTGCCGGCGCTGGTCCCGCCGGATCCCAAGGGCAAGCCGGCGTTCGTCCGGATCAGCCTTTCGGAGAAGACCCTTCGGGTTTTCGACACGCGTTCGAATCTGCTGGTCCACTTTCCTTGCAGCATTGCGGCGAAGGTGGAGAAGCGGCCCCAGGGTGTGTTGCGGGTGGCGCGGATTGCGCCCCAGCCCAATTACCGGTTTGATCCCGACATCTTCCCGGAGTCGGCCGAGGCCAGGCGGATCGGTAAAAAGCTGATGATCCCGCCCGGCCCCAACAATCCGGTGGGCACGGCCTGGATCGGCCTGGACCGGCCCGGGTACGGGATTCATGGGACGCCGAATCCGGAGGAGGTGGGGCGCACGGAGTCCCACGGGTGTTTCCGGTTGGCCAATTGGAATGCTGAACTCCTGGTCAAGCTGGTCTGGATCGGAATGCCGGTTCTGGTGGAGCGCTGAGGAGGTTCCCGCCCCGCCCTCCAAGCCATGAGCGCCCGGCACATGTTCAATCTGAAAAGCGCCGATCCGCGCCGGCCCCTGCCGGCCAAGGTCCTGCTGGTTCAGGCGGAGACCGAGACGTTCACGCATATTCTCCTGAAAATCCTCGGCTTCCTGATGTTCCGGCGGGAGCGCCTTCAGATTGAGCCGCGCCTCGACGACGCCTACCTCTCGTTCCGTCCGGATGTTGTTCATCTGGACTACGAGGGGCGCATCACGCTCTGGGTGGAATGCGGGGAGTGTTCGGTGGAGAAACTCGACCGGCTCGCGGTGAAAGCGCCGTACGGGGAGATCTGGGCGGTCAAAAAGTCCCCGGAGGAAGCCCAGGAACTGCATCGTCGCATGACCCGCGAGAAACTGCGCAAGGGGCGCTACGGCATTCTCGGGCTGGACCCCGCCCTGCTCGAGGAACTGGCCTCCTTGGCCGTGGCCCGCAACGACATCGTCTGGCACCGCTGCACCTTCGAGCCACCCGTGATGCAGTTCGAATTCAACGGGCTCTGGTTCGAGTCCGAGTTCGTCGTTCAACGGTTCTGAGCCGGATGCGGCCCGGCCCAAAGGCAGTTCCGCCCTCCTCCGTTTCCTGGCAGAGCGGGGCAGGGGGCAGGGGGCAGGGGGCAGGGGGCAGGCCCGCGGGCGCGTCTGCTAGGAGATCAACCGATACCAGTTGTCCCGTTGACGGGGCTGGAATCCAAGATCGGCGATCAGCCGTTTCATGTCGTCGACGCTCATGCGGTAGGTGGTGCCCGCCGCGCTGACGACATTTTCCTCGAGCATGATGCTGCCCAGGTCGTTGGCTCCGTAGCGCAACGCGATCTGGCCCACTTCCGGTCCCTGGGTGACCCACGAGCTTTGCACGCTCGGGAAGTTATCGAGGTAGATGCGGGAGAGCGCCTGCATCCGGAGGTACTCATGGGCGCCCACGGTGGGGCTTTTGAGCACGGCGTTCTCGGGTTGAAAGGTCCAGCCAATGAAGGCCGTGAACGCTCCGCCCTTGAGGACACCGCTCTCCACCGCGGCGGCGTAGGCGGCGGCACGGTCGATCGGCCCACCTCCCGCGGCGGTGCCCAAGTCAAGCCTGGCCAGGGATCTATCCTGCTGGGAACGCACGACTTCCAGGTGTTCCAGGCGGTCGTCCAGAGATTCGACGTGCCCGAACATCATGGTCGCCGTCGAGGCCAGGCCCAACTGATGCGCGGTATCCATCACCCCCATCCAGTCGGCGGTCATCGCCTTCAGCGGCGAGATGCGCTTGCGCACGGCATCCACGAGTATCTCGCCGCCACCCCCCGGCACGCTGCCGAGACCGGCGGCGGTGAAATCGCGGAGGATCGATTCGACGGGTTCCTGGAAGAACTCGGAGAAGGCGACGAACTCGCTGGGACTGAAGCCGTGAACGTTAAACCCGGGAAACTTGTCGCGAACGTGGGAAAGGAGGTCGAGGTACCACTGTTTGGTCAACCGGGGGTGATGCCCGCCCTGAAGCAGGATTTGGGTGCCGCCATGGGCCAGGGTTTCCTCGATCTTGTGGTCGAGCTCCGGAAGCGTGATGACGTAGCTGTCCGCGTCCTTCTCCGAACGCCAGAAGGCGCAGAACTTGCAATAGACGTTGCAGACGTTGGTGTAGTTGACGTTTCGGTCGACGATGTAGGTGATCGTTTGCGCACCCTGGCCACCATGGGAGGAGGTCCGGGCGAGTTGACGACGCCGGTCCGCCAATGCCCCAAGATCCTCGAGGGGCAGGGCATGGAGGCGACGCGCTTCGGCGGCGTCAATCCGCTCGCCGTTCCAAACCCTGCCGCAGAGATCGTCGATCGAAACGTCGTAGATCACGCGCGCACTATAGCGGGGTTTTGCCGGGAAGGGGAGTGGGGAGTGGGGGTGAGGGGGGAGTGGGGAGCGGGGAGTGGGGAGTCGGGAGTCGGGAGATGGGAGATGGGAGTGGGGAGACGGGAGATGGGAGTCAGAGATCCTGGCGGGTAGGGAAAAGATTCTGAGTAGGAAATACCGCCTCGGGATTTCCAAATGGCCCGGGTCCGTCCATGATTCGCCGCATGGCAATGCTTGAGAGGTTTTCGTTCGGTGTGGGTGACCGGTTCGCGCATCAGGCGAAAGCGCAGTTGCGGGCGTTCCAGATGATCGAGGAGGACGGGGTCGAGGTGGTGCCGGTCTGGAACAAGTCGAATCGGGAGCACACCTTCATCGGGTCCGAACCTCAAAGTGTGCGCGACGCGGCGGCGCATGCGGTCGAGTCACTCGGTTGGAAGCGTCCCTGGCATGTGGATGCGGATCATATCCGTCTGGAGACGGTGGACCGGTTCATCGCTTCGTCGGACTTTTTCACCATCGACGTGGCGGATTCGATTGGGAAACCGGCGGACGAGGCGGATGTCGGGGCGTTTGCGGCGCGTCATCCCGAGCTGGTCGGTTCGGTGAAGATCACCGGCTTGTCGGAGACCTTCACCACGACCTGGGCGGATGTGGAGCAGGTGGCGGCGAAGTATCTTCTGGCGGTGAAGGAGGCGGGACGAATCTACCGGCACATCACCGCGTTGAAGGGGGAGGGGAAGATCATTGCGGAGGTGTCCATGGATGAGACCGACAGTCCGCAGACGCCGTCGGATCTGCTGATCATCCTGGCGGCGCTGGCGGACGAGGGGGTGCACCTGCAGACCATCGCCCCGAAGTTCACGGGCCGGTTCAACAAGGGAGTGGACTATGTGGGGGACCTGAGGCAGTTCGATCGCGAATTCAATGATGATCTTGCGGTGATCGCTCATGCGGTGCAGCGGTATGACCTGCCCGCGAACCTCAAGCTGAGTGTTCACAGTGGCAGTGACAAATTCAGTCTTTACCCGGTGATTCGCGCCGCCTTGCAGCGCACCGGAGCGGGGGTTCACCTGAAGACCGCCGGCACCACCTGGCTTGAGGAATTGATCGGGTTGTCGGAGGCGGGAGGGGACGGACTCGCGCTGGCGAAGGAGATCTACGAGTACGCGGTGGCGCACGTCGACGAGTTGTGCGCGCCCTACGCGAGTGTCATCGACATTCATCGGTCCAAGCTGCCCGCGCCTGCGGCCGTGAAGGGCTGGACCGGGCCGCAGCTGGCCAATGCCATCCGGCACATTCCCGGCCATCCGGGGTTCAATCCGCACGTGCGCCAGCTGCTGCATGTCTCGTTCAAGCTGGCGGCCAAGGCGGGGTCGCGCTACCGCGATCTTCTGCGCGCCAATGAGGAAATTGTCGGGCGGCAGGTGACCGAGAACATCTACAAACGCCATCTGCTGCCCCTGTTTGTCGGTTGATTCCCGCGCATGGCCCCACGGCTGACTGAGATCCTCATCCCATGAAGACACGTCCCCTTGGCAGGACCGGTTTGAATGTTCCCATCCTCGGCTTCGGGGCGTCGTCCCTGGGCCAGGAGTTCCGCAGCGTGCGCCTCGACGAGGCGCTGGAGAGTGTGCGTGTGGCCCTGGAATGCGGGTTGAATCTCATCGACACCTCCCCGTTCTACGGGCGTGGCATGAGCGAGGTCCTGCTGGGCGTCGCCCTGCAAGGGGTTCCGCGGGACAGCTATCTCCTCTGCACCAAGCTGGGCCGCTATGACCTTGGTCATTTTGATTTCAGCGCGCGGCGGGTGGCCGAGAGCGTCGATGTCAGTCTGCACCGGCTGCGGACCGATCACCTGGACATCGTGCTTTGCCATGACATTGAGTTCGTGCCGATGCAGCAGATCGTGGACGAGACCCTGCCGGCGCTGCGGAAGCTCCGGGACGCGGGCAAGGTCCGGTTCATTGGATTCAGCGGGTATCCCCAGAAGATTTTCCGGTTCATCGCCGATCAGACCGACGTGGACTGCGTGTTGAGTTACAACCAGTACACGTTGCAGAACACGCGATTCGCGGATGAGACCGTGCCCTATCTCGAGTCGAAGAGGATTGGAGTCATGAACGCGGGTCCGTTCAGCGCGCGGCTGCTCACCAACGCGCCGTTGCCTGCCTGGCTCAAGGAACCGGAAACGGTGAAGGCGGCGGCGCGTCAGGCGGCGGAGCATTGTGCGAAACGGGGTGTCGACATCGCGCGGCTGGCTCTCCAGTTCAGTCTGGCCAATCCCCGCATCGCCACGACCATCGCCGGCAGCGCCAACCCCCTGAATATCCGCAACTGGGCGCGCTGGGCGGAGGAACCCATCGACGAGGCGCTGCTCCAGGAGGTTCTCGAAATTTTCCGGCCGGTGAAGAACCTCGGGCACCTGGAGGGGCTGAGGGAGAATAATTGAGTAGGGAGTAGGGAGTAGGGAGTAGGGAGTGGGGCGGTCGGGCGGAGGTCGTTGGTTGATTTTGCGGGTTGGGAACGGATGGCCATGAAGACTCCTTGGAGCGTTCGCAAGGGCGGCATTTGGGTGGGGTTGCTGTTGTCCGTCACGGGGCTGGGAGCGCCCCAACCGGGGGAGCCTGCTCCGGGTGGGGAGGTGGGGCGGGTGCGGTTGTTGCCGGGCATGGATCGGTTCGTGTTCAGTCTTTACGGGGCTCCGGGGGATTTGAGCGCGGTGCGACAACTGGTGGAGGTCATGCGCCGGGAAAGCCTGGGCAACGGATTTGATCCGGGGCCGGGTCCGGGCCCGGGTTCAGGACCGGTGTTCGAATACCTGGCCCGCGAGCGCTGGCCGGTGGTGTTTTATTCGGGCGGCGAGATGCAGATCCGCGGCGGGCGGGCGGTTTTCGGAAGGGAACACGAGTCGGCGGTGGAGCCGATGGACCGGGCGGGGGTGTTCACGGCCTATCAGCTGGGGGAATGGGGGTACTACTTCCACAACCTGGCGGCGCGGGAGTCGTGGTGGCGGGATGTGTATGGGGCCGATTTCGAGAAATTCCGGCATCTCATGAAGCCCGCCGGTCTGGCCGGGTATGATCGCCGGCCCGGCAGCCGGAGGGAGTGTTACGAGGTGCTGAAGGAGTACTTCCAGAACCGGAGCAGGGACCTGCTTGGCCGGGTGATCAGTGTCACCGGGCATTCCCATTACGAAGCGTACGCCGGGGAATGGGGGGCGCGTTGCATCGGCCTCGAGGTGGCGGAGAACATCGCCTTCACCCAGTCCAAGTTTGCCTTCGCCCGGGGCGCCTCGCGGACCTGGAACAAGCCGTGGTCGGTGCAGGTGAGTCCCTGGTTTCATGGAGCCTGCACCACCAGCGGGCCGTTGCGGAAGGAGGGGGGCGGGGCGCGGGGGTTGGAGGCCGGACATTCCCTGAGCCTTTACGAGCGACTCTGGCTCCATGCCTGGTTCGCCGGGGCGGCCATGGTCACGCCCGAGAACAGCATCGCCATTTTCTTCGAAACGCAAGAGTCCCCCTGGACGCTCACCGAACATGGCCGCAAGGCGTCGGAGCTTTATTCGCTGATGGCCTCGCGCGATCGCGGCATGCCCCACACCCCGGTGGCCGTGGTGCTCGACCGGTACGCGGGCTACAACGGCTATATGGACCGGCCCTGGGGCATCCTCCCGCCCACGGCCGCGGATCGCGAAGTCCGGGATCTGTTCGATCACCAGCTCTTCCCGGGTGCGGACCACATCCACGCCAAACCCGATCCGGCGAACCCGGAAGCCGCTTATCTCCGGCCGACGCCGTACGGGGAAATGTTTGACGTGTTGCTGACCAGTGCTCCACCGGAAGTGCTGCCGGCGTACCCCGTGATCCTGCTGGCGGGCGAGATCGACTTCGAGGTGGCCTTTCTCGGTGAATTGGAAAAGGCGCTGCGCCGGGGAAGCCGGGTGCTGATGTCGGAGCGACACCGGAAAGCGCTTGGCGGCGAGTTCGAACGGGTTGCGCGGCAGGGGGAAGTGGTGGTTTTGGACTCCTGGACGAATCCAGCCACGGGCCGACCAGCGGCCATCTCCGGGGACCGCCTCCAGGCGGTCGCGCGCGAGTTTCAACCCATCGAAGTGGCCGGGGATCCGGTCCAGTACCAGATCAACCGCACCGCGCGCGGCTGGGTCGTGGAACTGATCAACAACCGGGGCGTGACCAAGTTCCCGGACCGGCCGGCGTTGGTGGATGCGGGGGCGGTGGCCCGGGTGAAGCTGACCCTGCGGCGGGGCGGGGGGACGGGGACGTCCTGGCGCCGGGCACCCGTCGAGGTGACGGATCGATCGGTGGTGATCGACGTGGCACCGGGGGCGGTGGAGTTCGTGGCTTTCGAGTGAGGGGCTGCCTTCGTTGACGTCGATGCGATGCCCCGTCACGCATCCCTCGTCACGCGGCCCCCGTCACGCGAGGATGGGCTTCACGATTTCGCCTTCGACATCCGTGAGCCGGCGTTCCAGGCCGTTGTGATAGTAGGTGAGCTGTTCGTGTTCGAGGCCGAGCAGGTGGAGAATCGTGGCGTGGAGGTCGTGCACGGTGACGACATCCACGACCGACTTGTAGCCGAACTCGTCCGTGGCGCCGTGGCTGTAGCCTTTTTTGACGCCGGCTCCGGCCAGCCAGCAGGTGAAGCCGCTGGGGTTGTGGTCCCGGCCCTGGGAACCTTTCTGGAAGGTGGGCATGCGCCCGAACTCGGTGCACCAGACGACCAGGGTGTTTTCCAGCAGGCCTCGTTGCTTGAGGTCGATGAGAAGACCTGCGGTGGGTTTGTCGAGGACCGGTCCGTGCACGCTGTACTGGGCGCGCAAGTCCTTGTGTCCGTCCCAGTTGCTGACGCCTTCGCCGCCGGTCTGGTAGGCCCCGTTGAAGAGTTGGACAAACCGGACGCCCTTTTCGAGCAGTCGCCGTGCGAGAATGCAGTTCCGGGCGTAGGCGGCGCGGATGTCGAGGGTCTTGGACCCTCCTTCATCGGCGCCGTAGAGCTTCAGGATGTGGTCGGGTTCCCCGGCCAGATTGGCCACCTCGGGGATGGCCAGTTGCATGCGGGCGGCGAGTTCGTAGCTGGCGATGCGGGCGGCGAGCTCGGAATCCCCCGGAAACCGCTCGGCGTGATGTTGGTTGAGACGCTGTAGAAACCCCCGGGTGGCGACATCGCGGGACGCTTCGATCGAGGCCGGGCGGGCCAGGTTCCGGATCGGGTTCGTGGCGTTGAAGTCGGTGCCCTGGAAGGCGGCGGGGAGAAAGCCGGGAGCCCAGTTGTTGACGCTGTTCTGAGGTTTGCCACGGGGATCGGGAATGGCGACGTAGGCGGGCAGGCTTTGGTCTTCGCTGCCCAGGGCGTAGGTCACCCAGGCGCCGAGGCTGGGAAATCCGTCGAGCGTGTAGCCGGTCGACATGAAGTTCTCGCCGGGCCCGTGGGTGTTGGTCTTGCCCTTCATCGAGTGGATGAAGCACAGGTCGTCGGCCAGCGCCCCGAGGTGGGGGACCAGATCGGAGATCATCTTGCCGCTCTGGCCGCGGGGGCGGAATTCCCAGGGACTGCGGTTGAGAGCCCCCTGTTCGCCCTGGAAGGTGATCAGTTTCTCGGTGCCCGGCATGGGTTGGCCGTGGCGGCGGATCAGCTCGGGTTTGTAGTCGAAAGTGTCGAGCTGGCTGCAGGCGCCGCTGCAGAAAATCACCAGAACGTTCTGGGCCCGCGGGGGGAAGTGCGGGGAGCGCGGGGCGTAGGGATGGCCGGGGCGGATGTCCGGGCGGAACGCCTGCTTGCCGGCCACCGTGGCTGCCAGCAGGCGCTGCCGGCCCAGCAGATGGGTGAGGGCGATGGCGCCAAGGCCGATGCCGGAGTCGGCGAAAAATCGCCGCCGATTGAGCAAGGGACCGGCAAGGGAACGGGAGACGGGGCTCATGGGATGAAGAGGAACTCGTTGGCGTTCAGCACCGCCCGGCAGAAGGCGGGCAGTCCCTCGGCGCGGGCGAAGGCGATGGCTTCGGCGGATTCGGTTCGGTTCGGGGAACGGTTGAAGGCCAGGTGCCAGGCCCGATGGACCTGGGCGGACGTGTCCTCCCCGGCCTCGGTTCGAAGGCGTTCGGCCATGGTGTCGGACTGGGCGAGGATGAATTTGCTGTTGAACAGGTTGAGCGCCTGAAGCGGGGTGGTGGAGACGCTGCGCTTGGGGGTCACCAGGCTGCCATCCGGGCAATCGAAGGCACCGAAGATGCCGTCCTGCTCCATCCGTACCTTGAAGGCGTAGACCATCCGGCGGGCTTCGTCCGGGCCAAAATCCTCCTTGGGATGGTAGTGGTAGACATTCTCGCGATCGACGTGGTGAAGAAAGAAGCTCGGGCCCCCGGCACTCCGGCTCAGGCTGCCGCTCACCGCCAGAATTCCGTCCCGGATGGCTTCGGCCTCCAGCCGCCGCGGGGGGAACCGCCAGAGCAACCGGCTGTTCGCATCCACCGCCAGCGCCGCCGGATCGGGAGCGCTGGATTGCTGCCAGGTGGCGGAGGTAAGAATTTGTCGCTGAATGGCTTTCAGGCTCCAACCACGGTCCATGAGCTCGCTCGCCAGCCAGTCCAGAAGTTCGGGGTGCGACGGAGCCGATCCGTTGCGTCCAAAATCATTGGAAGTGCTGACCAAACCCACACCGAACTGGTGCTGCCAGAGGCGGTTAACGATCACCCGCGCGGTCAGCGGATTCGCGGGGTCGGTGATCCAGTCGGCCAGCCGAACCCGGCGCTCCTGCTCCGGTGCGTCGGCCGGGAGGCTGAGGGGACGGAACAATTCCAGGGTGCCCGGAGTGACCACCTCCCGCTTCTGCATCGGGTCGCCCCGATGAAGACGGTGGGTGGGGCCGGGTTGGGAAAAGTTGCCCGCGTACACGGAATCCATCTTCGCCAGGGCGGACTTCTCCTTGCGGACGGTTTCCAATTCGGCGAGCCATCGACGTCCCTGCTCAGCGTCCGCCGGAGGGGCCGATTCGAACTGGTAGATCGGGGCGGAGGGTTTGCTGGAGGTGCCTGGCAGGGGTTCGCGGTCGTCGGAACTGGCCACCGTCTTCCAGGTGCCGACCTCGGCGGCGGCTTCGATCCGGTAGCGGGTGGCGAGACGGTCCTTGAAACGGCCTTCCCGGTCGCGGCCCCAGACCACCCGATCGATCCGTTCGGGCTGGGTGAACTCCAGTTGAACCCAGCCTCGTCCCGCTTCGGAGGAGATCCAGGAGCGGTCGTTGCCGGGGCGGCCGTCGTTGAGGTGCTCCAGTTTGTGGATTTCGTATCCGGGAAGCGTCCCCGAAGCGGTGGCCCGGGTGCCGTTCGTGGCCAGGGCGACGTTCTTCAGGCCCGACCAGACCTCCAGTTCGTCCAGGCACGGTTCCCCGGCCGAATCCAGAATGGTGAACCGGAGGAATCGGGCGGTCACGGGCTCCAGCACTTCCTCGTTCCGCGCCGCGTTGACCGGGGGACGAAGGTTTTTCCCGGCGCTGGTGGGGGCGTTCGAGGCGGAAGCGGGCGGGGGAATAAAGCGGGCGAGTTGACGTTCCAGCGTGGAGATCCGGGCGTCGATCTCCGCCAGGGCCGCTTTCCGCTCGGGAGGCAGGGGGAGGGGGCGATCCCCATGCTTCACGCCCGAAAACAGGGCTGCCAGGGAGTAGTATTCCTGGTGCTGGATCGGGTCGAACTTGTGGGTGTGGCAACGCGCACAACCCAGGGTAAGGCCGAGAAACGCCGTACCGGTGGTCGCCACCATGTCATCGAGTTCGTCGGCGCGCTGCTGGGTGGTGAGCACGATGTCGGGGCTTCCCACGATGTCGACCGGGCCTCCGACGAGGAAGCCCGTGGCCACATCCACCCCCAGGGCATCCCCTGCAAGCTGCTCGCGCACAAAACGATGGTAGGGTTTGTCCTGGTTGAAGGCCGCGATCACGTAGTCGCGAAACCGCCAGGCGTTGGGACGCTCCCGGTTGGTCTCAAAACCGTTGCTCTCGGCGAACCGGATCACGTCGAGCCAGTGGCGCCCCCAGCGCTCTCCATAACGTGGATCGTCCAGAACCCGGTCGACCAGCCGCTCGAACGCACGGGGTTGGGAGTCGGCCAGGAATGCCGTGGTCTCCTCAGGCGAGGGCGGCAGTCCGAGCATCACGAGGTAAAGCCTCCGGATCAGCGTGGTGCGGTCGGCGGGAGGGGATGGCTTGAGGCCGTTCCTGGTGAGTTGGGCGCCGATGAAGGCGTCGATCGGATGCGCTGGGGAGAGATTGCGGGCTGGCTCGCTGGATTCCGGGGCCGGGGCTGGGTGGGGAACCGGGGGGCGCTTTACCGGTTGGAAGGCCCAGTGCACCGCAGTCGGGGAGGCGTCCGGGGTGCCGGGGGCTGGCGCCGAGACCGGAGGTGCGGCAGCCGCGGCCTGAGGTGTGGGCGTTTCCGCCTGCAGGCGGCCCGCAAGGCAGCAGGCCAGTGTTGCGGCCAGCAGAGGAAAAGCCGCCGGCAGGAGGCCGGGGCGTGGGGAGAGGGCGGGGGACATGGCTGGATCTGTGGAATTCCTGACCTCAACGGAGGGATACGTCCACACGAAACCCATTCCGATCGGATTCGGGTTTCTCCAGCCCCTTGAGACAGGGTTGCCTCGGGGGGTGGATGCGGGCGAATTTCCAACGCTCCGCTTCGGGTTTCAGGTGGGCCTTTGGCCAGGGCAGGAGGAGAGGTTTCCGGCTCGAAAGCGGGGATGCAGCCCCCCTTTGGAATTCAAAAGAATCAAGTTCCAGCCGAACGAAGCGTTGACATTCGGCAACGTGATTCCTAGAACCAGCCCCCGTCATGCCGAGAAATCCCATGAGCGACGCCTTCCTTTTGGAAGGGCTGGAGCCCAGGGTCCTGCTATCGGCTGATCCTTCCCTGCTTCTCGCGGCTCAGAATTCCCACGATTCCCATTCCGGTTTGGGTCAGGGATTGGAGCCTCTCTCGATGGAATCCGCCCCTTCGGAACTTGGAAATTTTTCGGCTTCCGAGATGGGGGTAGGCACGGATTCTTCGGACCTTTTCGGGGCGGGTCTTGGGCTTGAGCCGCTCGCTCCTTTGGCTCCCCTGGAAGGGGCCCCGGAAGCGTCCGTTTCGGTCCCCTCTTTCGAGGATGCCAGCGATCCGAATGCGTCGGTTGCGGGGGTGAGTTCACCGTC
>CAYZAE010000037.1:20054-43689 GCA_964476125.1 uncultured Verrucomicrobiota bacterium
GGCTGAAACGACCCCGGAAAACGCCTCCGACATTCCCGCTGAATCGGTGGTGGAATCCGTTTCTGTGGCGACCGAAACCGGGCCTTTGGCGCACGATGCCGAGGCGGTTTCCGGGCTCGCGGAACCTTCCCATTTCTCGGTGATCCCGGCTTCGTCAGCTGAGGATTCCGCTGCGCCAGGCGGGGTGGTCCCGTCGGTGATGGCGGAGCAGTTGACGGAGACCCTGACCGCTGCGAACGGCCCGCCGGAGACGGGTGCTGGAGTGGTGAGCGCTCCGAAATCCGTTGTTCTCAAGAATGGGGAAACCCTTCAGGGAGATGGAGATCCAAATCTGGATGTGGTGAATGAATCGGGTGTGGTCAATCCTGGCCATTCGCCTGGTATTCTGAATGTTGGAAATTTCGTGCAGGGCCCGGAAGGCACGGAAGTGGTGGAAATCACGGGCTGGAACGCCGGGAATGCGCCGGTGGTCTATGATCAGATCATTGCGTCCGGCAATGTGACGCTCGATGGGACGCTGAAGGTTCAGTGGTCCGGTCCCGCACCCGCAGCGGGCACCTCCTTCTCAATCATCAAATGGGGCGGGGTTCGCGTTGGAGAGTTCGCCAATTATCTGGGCACGACTCTTCCTGGGAACAATCAGCTGGCCTTGGTTCCCGAGTACGACGACATCGCCAAGGAAGTACGCCTCCGGGTGGTGAATACCGAGGCTGTGGTTCCCGAGGTCGAACGCACCCTGCGCGACATCGCGAACCTCGCGGCGAACCTGCTCAATGTCTCCCTCCCGGGTGCGACGGAACTCCCGATCATCGGTCAGCCGATCCAGGACGTGCTCGACGCAAAGAGGTTTGTCGAGGAGACCATCCAGAACGAGATCGCTGAGCTCATCGCCCTCTTCCCCACCCAGGCTCAGGTCACCCGCGAACTCGAGAACCTAGACGGCGAGGTGCTCGGCCCGTTCACCGTCGAGGTGAAGTCGGTCCGGGGCTACTACAGCTCGCCGGCGGCACCGACCACCTACTACGCCTGGGACGTCAAACTCGACATCATCGAAACCAAGCTGACCCAGCTGGTCTCGGACGGACTGAACAAGGTGGTCGATTTCGCCTTCGGTCCGGCGTCGAAGGTGACGATCGAAAACCGGCTGGAACTCGACTTCACCTTCGGCATCGACGACATCGATTCAAATCCGCTCACCCCGAACGCGTTTGTCGATCTCCGTTCCCTCACCCCCCGGGTCACGGTGGTGGCCTCCGATCTGGACCCCCTCCAGCTGACCCCCGCCTGGCTGCAGTCGAATCCGCTGACCAATATCAGCACCTCGGCCAGCATCACCTTCGAGGCGTTCATCACCTTCGCCCCCGACCCGAACCTCTTCCCTTCCGGCCGCTGGCTGTCCGTGCTCCCGCCGGTCCTGCCCGACTTCAGCAATTTCCAGGAGACGAAGGGTGCCTCGGTCGACGCCACGATCACGCTCAACCTGACCCAGAACGACATCAACAATCTCTGGGCGCCGTTCGTGGTGGCCCATTACGAAGGCACCCACACCCTGCGGATTGTTGATACCGACCTGTTTGATAACGTTAAGCCGGACGTCACGATGGTGGTGGATGGGGATCTGTTCGTGCTGGGGCAGAAGATCACCGGGGTGTTTACCTTCTTCAAAGCGGGAGCCTCCACGGATGTCGCCGTGGATGCCGACATCTCCAACCTGGAACTGAAGCTGACGGCAGGTGGGGAGTCCGAGGTTCGTATCCTGAAGGCGACAGGGCAGGGCAACTTCCTGCTCAAGGACAATGGGGACATCGCCGGCATCGCTTCCCTGACCATCGCTCCGGGGAACGGGCCGGACCTGCCGAACATCGACGACTTCTCCGGGACCTTCACCCTGACCTTCAACGATTCGAATGCGGCGATCGCGGTGCCGGTGGACGTCGGTTCGCCCGTGAACGTTCCTGGAGGAGGGCCCTACTACCGTATCGATGGAACGAACCTGGTGGTGGACCTCGGCATTCCGGATGTTGTGTTGAAGGCCTCGAAGTTCACCTTCGAGCCGGTGGATCTCACCCCGGGCAATCTGAACGACAATGAGCAGGAGATCGTCGTGGCGGTGCAGGGGTTGTCCTTCGACTTCACGGTGCCCGGAAATCAGAAGCTGGTTTCGGTGACGAATGGGGCGGGCGTCCTGCTCATGACCCGGGTGGCGGGCGTCTCCGGCATGGTGGGGCAGATCACCACGGCGGATGTGGCGGTCGACATTTTCGGGATCGCTGGCCTGACCGGACAGTTCAGTGTGGTGTTCAACGAATTCAACCAGGCCTTCAATCGCAACCTGAATGTCCTGGGGCAGGTCCAGAACCTGAACGTTCAGGGCGGTAAATTCTTCAGGGTCCAGGCGCTGGGGGCGACCCTGAGTCTCCTGGCCGGCGAGATCGGCAATGCCCTCCAAGTCAGCGGCAATTTCGCCTTCGAGCAGTTTACCGATCCGACGGATGGCAAGATCGTCACCCTGGCCTTCAACGGCGTTCAGCTGCCTTTCCTGGATGGCGGTGCCCAGCAGGTGCTGGTGCTGAGCAACATTTCCGGCATCTTCGTCAGCACCCAGAAGGGCCTCGCCGGTCAGGCCACGGTGGGCACGTTCAACTTCGGAGTGCCCGGGGCGATCGGGTTCACCACCAACCCGAACAGCAACATCAGCCTGCAGATCAATACGACCGACGAGGCGATCTCCAAAACGATCCAACTCGGCAGCCAATCGCTGACCCTGAACGTGGATGTCGGTCCCTTCATCCGCTTCCGCATGCTCCGGGTGAACCTCACGGTGGCGAACTTCGACGTCATCACCGGCGATTTCGGCTTCGAGCAGCGGCAGTCCACGACCGGTCAGCAGATGATCACGGTGGCGGCGCGGAACGTGGATTTTAACCTGGGACCGGTGACGCCGTTCCTGGACCTGCGGGATGGCAATGGTTTGTTCGTCATTGCCAACGGCCAGTTCGCCGGGGCCGCGGAGGTGGTTTTGGACACCATCTCGTTGCCCTGGCTGGTGATCGATGACGGCGACCCTGCGCCTGGGGTGAAGCTGGGCTTCAATTTCAACAACAGCGCGGCAGCGGCCATTGATCAGGTCTTCGATTTCAGCGGGGCCTCCTTCTCCGGCTCCAGCGGTGGACCTGCGGCACCCGGTCTCGCCGGTCCGCTCCCTGCGATTCCCGGCTACGGCATGGTTCCCGTGAAAACCCGCGCCGGCCAATACTTCGAGGTAAGCGGTCCGGTCAGCCTGTCCTTCGGCGCCGGCGGTGGGAGCCAGAAACTCAGTGGTGTCTTCACCTTCAGCGACGTGGATGCCGGCGGGCAGAAGTTCGTGGGGATCAGGGCGGAGGATCTCAGTCTCAAGCTCAAGGCTGGGAGCACCGAGGTTCTGGCGTTCCGGGATGGGGTGGGCCAGTTCGCCCTGTTCAACGACGGCCTGGGTGGCAAGGCCAGTCTCGACTTCGAAGTGGGCATCGTGAACGTGGGCGGATCCATCGATCTCGAGGTCAATACCACCAACCACGCCATTCTCGCCACCCAGGGCGGGTACAACATCAACCTCGCCCAGACCAACTACCTGAAGGTTCTCGTCGATGGCTTCATTGCGGTCGGTCCGGGTTCGTTCCCTTTTGCCTTCTCGGTCCAGAATGATTTCACCACCAACGAGGTGGTCTTCCGCCAGGCGGGTCAGCTGCCTCCCAACTTCCTGGTGAAGGTGGACGCCAACGGGAACATCATCGCCGGCACGCTGCCTGCCCTGCCCAATTTCTCCCAGATTTCGGAAGGCGAGTTCCTGCCCCTGATCAAGCAGTTCATCAACTGGCTCGATCAGTTCCGGCAATCCTCCATCTTCGACACCAAGATTCCGTTCTCCGACGGGACGACCTTGGGTGACGTTTTCGATTACGCCCAATGGTTCGTGGACAACGTCTATCCCAAGGTCGCCAGCGTTGAGATGCGGTCGGTCTCGCCCTTCCGGGATGGCTCCGGTAATCCGCTGCCGGTGGCGCAGCTGCCTTTGGGCGGTAGCTATGGAGCCTTCACCCTCAAGCTCCAGATCGGCGCGTTTGCCGCCGGTAAAAACGAGCCGGTGTCGGTCACTGTTCCCGCCGCCAATTTCAACAGCGCCCAGGACCTGGCCAACAAGCTCAATGCCGCCCTCAACGCCGATCCCGACACCCAGGGGCGGGTGGTGTCCCGGTTGAACAAGGAGGGTCAACCGGTTCTGGCTCTGAGCGAGTCCGAGGTCACCAAGCATTCCACCCTGATCCTGACGTTCACCGGGGCCAACCATCCGCTGACCGGCCTCGGCTTCTCCTCCAATCAGCGGGCCATCGAAGTCGAACGCGGGGCGATCGGCGACATGGTGCAGGCGCTCGGCACCGCGCTGGGCCTGAGCCCGCCTCCCTACAATCCCAACAAGAAGGTCATCACCTTCGATTTCAGCCTCAACCAGAACCTCCCCGTCTTTAACCTGCCCTTCGAATTCGGCACCAGTCTGGGTCTCATCGCGGACGCCAGCCTCAGCGGAAACCTCTCGGCCTCAGTCAATCTCAAGCTCGGCACCACTCTCGGCTTCGACTTCAGCGCTGTCGAAGTCCCGATGATCCTCAGCTCCCCGGTCGTTCCCATTCCCTCCAACGGACGACTCTCGGCGGATGCGGAATTCGACATCTTCCTCAACGGTTCCTCGGTCCCGTTCACCATCCAGCTCGATTCCGGCCCGGCTGGAACCGGGACCTTCACGCGGATGGAGCAGTTGGTGAACTACATCAACGCCCAATTCGGCGCCCACAACTACCTCGGCCAGCCGCTGAACAAGTGGATCGTCGCGCGAAAGGCGGACACCAGCATCGTGATCCAGGGACTGCAGGAGGATCGCGACGGCGACAAGCACTTCGACGCCATCAACGAGGATGCGAATCTCAATGGCAAACTGGATGCCGGCGAAGACCTGGATGGCGACGGCCGCCTCGACCTGAACGAGGATGCCAACAACAACAAGATGCTGGATCCCGGCGAGGATCTGGACGGGGATTTCATCCTGGATGGTGGCGAGGATCTCAACGGCGACGGGTCGTTCCAGAACCGGTTGGGGGTCATCAACCTGATCGTGGTTGCCGCCAAGACGACGAACACGGCCGCCACGGAGCTCGGTATCGGGATCGATGCCGTCAACATCGGTGGCACCAATTATCTCGTCGCTGCCGCGAAGTCCTCGATCAAGGGACTGTTCATCGACAACACCCACTTCGACGCGACCCTGACGATCAACGGGACCGCCACGGGTTCGCTCCGGATCGGGTTCATCGAGGTCTCGGTCCAGGCCGGCACCGGCTTCTCGACCACCCCGCCCGTCAATCTCAAGGTCGACATCCGAAACGGCGCCACCGGCCAGACCCGATTCTACATCCCCGAGCTGATGCAGGGACTGGCGTCCCTCGACGATCTGGTGGTCGGGCTGGCGGTGACCGGTGGATTCTCCGGGCAGCTGAAGCTCGGCCTGAATCCCGCCCTGGGCATCGTCCTCCCCGCCAATGCCAGCATCGGAATCCAGATCCCCGACATCACCGATCTGACCTTCAACCCCGAACCGTTCGCCCCGGGCAAGACCGGGACGTTCCTGACCTACACGGGGCTGAATGGCATCGAGAATTTCAGCGACATCGGATTCCTCCAGATCCTGCAGGCCCTGCGGGCGGTGGTGACGACCCTGTCGGAGATCGAGGGTTTCGGCTTCCTCGACCAGGAGATCCCCTTCATCGAGATCAGCATCGCGGACATGCTGAAGTGGGCGGAGAAGGTGGGTGAGGTGGTTGACGGCGTGGCGGACGGCAGCCCCGCGAGCCTCCAGAAGCTGATCACCCTCTTCCAGACCAAGATCGAGGAGCTCTTCCACATCAACGGCCGCAACCAGCAGATCTTCAAGATCTCGGTCGAGGATGTGGCCAACCCGATCGCCCAGATCGTGGGGGGCAACGTGGAGGCGGACTTCAATCCGGCCGGCACCGGGAACGGCCTGAAGTTCCGGGCCAACGGGACCGCCCTGAACGGAGCGCGCATCAAGGTAATGGGAAGCAACGAGGCCGATGGCGGTCTGGCCAAGGTCTCCTGGGATGCGGTGGAGAAGATCCTCTGGGTCAAGATCGATCCCGGTGTCACCACGGCGAACACCATTCTCGCCGCGCTTGCCGCGCTTGGTTCTCCGTGGTCCGCCACGCTGACCGAGGGGGTCGGGACGGGGCTGGTCACCCGCACCGCCATCAAGGTCCACCTGAATTTCTCGGCCGGCTACGGCCACACCATCCCGCTTCAGTTCAGCATTCAGAAAATCCTGGCGCTGCTCGCCGGTGACAACACCCAGGCCGCGGAGTTCCTGGAGCAGGCCACCAGCCTCATCCGCATTCAAGGAGACGGCTCGCTGAGTGTCTCCGCCTCCGCCGGTATCACGCTCGACTTCGGACTCGATATCACCAATCCGCTGGCTGTCCGGCCCTTCATCTACGACACCACCAAGGCGTCCCTGAAACTCGAGGTGATCGGGACCGACCTTGAATTCGAGGCTTCCCTGGGCTCGATCGTCGGCATCTTCGTGCGGGACGGCTCGGTGACCCTGGATGCCGATGGTGACCCCGACACGCAGGGAGCCGCGGAACTCGCGCTCGGTTTCAAGGACAACAACGGTGACGGACGACACTACTTCTCCGAGGCACTGTTTGATCCTGAGAGCTTTGGTTTGACCGCCCGGGCCGGGGTGACGGCGGATCTGCCCATCTTCGCGCCGGTGGAGAGCATTCCCCTGGGATCCGACGCTGATGCGAACGGCGATGGCTACCCCGACAACCACCTGGTGTTGGATATTCCCGACCTGATCCGTCTGTTCATGCCGGACCAGGCGAACAGCCCGAACGCGACGATCCAGATGCGCGGGCCGAACAACGATTTCGTCATCACGACGAGCGATCAGGCCAAGGACAAGTTCAAGGTCGTGTTCGTCCACAATCCGGAGGTTCCGGCCAGTGCGAGCTACAGCGCCGGCAACAACACGCTCACGCTCACGATCACCAGCGGGGTCACCACCGCGAATCAGATCATCGCCCTGCTTCCTGCCCAGGCTCCCACCTTCAGCGGTGCTCTGACGGCGGATGATGATGCCGATCCTAAGAATCCGCCGCAGAGCAACACGGGCAACGGCAAGCTGGTCAAGACCACCCTGGCCTCCCCGGACTTCAGCCAGCTCTTCAACAATCTCGATCTGTGCGCCCTCCTGGATCAGAGCGCCGGACTGATGCTCGACGGCTTGGACAGCGCGTTGAAGTTCATCCAGAACGGGCTCAACGACGCGGTCTCCGCCATCAAACTTCCCCTCATTGGCGATGGACTGAAGGGAACGGCGAATTTCATCCAGGACTTCCGGGAGGGCCTGCTGGCCGATCTGCGGACCGCCCTGGCCCAGAACGGCGGAAGCGCGACCGAGACCATCAAGAACGCCCTCAAACAGGTCATCTGGAACATCCTTGGGAAGCCGGGCGCGGATCTTCTGGTGGACCCCGTCACGGGCGTCGCGCTGGAGACCTACCAGCAGATCGATCTCGAACTGGATTGCGACAACGGCCTCCTGACCAACCTCCGTCTGCACAAGGCCCTCTTCGCCTTCGATACCGGCGACGCCCTGAACATCGACATCGGGATTCCCGGATTCGGGCTCAAGCTCGACGGCAACCTCGAGCTCCAGCTGGCCTTCGACTTCAAACTCGGATTCGGCCTGAACAAGACCGACGGCTTCTTCTTCGTCACCTCGGCCGCTCCGAACCTCACCGAGGTCAACACAGACGATGTGAACGCTTCGGCCATGGGGACCTCGGCCGAGCTGTTCCTCGGGTTCAGCATCGTGCCGAAATTCGCGGGCAGCGCGGAGCTCTTCTTCCTCCAGTTGGACGTCGAGGACCTGGGCAGCTTCTTCCGGGGCGGCTTTGAGATCGATCTCAAGGATCCCAACAACGATGGCAAACTCACCTTCGCGGAGCTGACTTCGCCGGGTCTCGATTTCGGAAAGGTCTTCAATCCGAAGCTGGGCGCGGTCGCCAATGTGGATCTCCACGCCGCCCTGAGCTTCGGAGGCAACGCCGCCTTCCCGCGGGTGCTCGCCAACTTCCACCTCGATTGGGCCTGGGACCTCGACAAGGGGCAGCAGGGGCCGAACATCAACGTCGACGAAATCTACCTCGATCTCGGGTCCTACATTTCCGACTTCCTGGGGCCTGTGCTCGGGAAGATCCGGGAGTTCATCGAACCCGCGGATCCTGTGCTGGAGATGGTGACGACGCCGCTGCCGATCATCAGCGATCTGTTGGGCGAACCGATCACTTTCCTGGATCTGGCGGAGGCGTTCGGTTACCTCGATCCCGGAACCCGGAAGTTCATCGAGGTGGTCGACCAGGTGGTGGACGTCATTCAGTTGGTGGGCAACTTCGACGGCGAGAGCCTCCTGATCCCGATGGGCGCGTTCGAGATGATCGCCGGGATCGGTGGCGGCACGCCGAAGATCAACCCGACCGGGAAACTGCTGAACAACTTCCAGCAGGACCTGGACTCCATCAAGAACGCCAACCCGAATGCAGGCGGTGCCAAGGTCAGCCAAACGGTAGGGTTCACCGGCAAGCTCGATGGCTCCGTTTTCCACTTCCCGATCTGGGAAAACCCCGCCGAAATCTTCGGCTTGTTCGTCGGCAATCCCGTCCGCCTGATCGAAGTCCGATTCCCGACGTTCAAGTTCGAATTCACCTACGTCCAAAAAATCCCGATCTACGGCCCGCTGTACGCCCGCTTCGGGGGAACAGTCGGCGCCCAGCTGACCTTCGGCTTCGGCTACGACACCTACGGCATCCAGAAATTCATCTCCAGCGAGGACAAGAACGTCGCCGACATCTTCGACGGCTTCTACATCATCGACTTCGACGAAGCGGGCAACGAGCGGCCGGAGATCCGGCTCTACGGGGAAATCTTCGCGGGTGCCTCCATCGATCTCGGTGTGGCCGAGGCCGGGGTGGAGGGCGGCGTCCGGGTGACGGTCGACTTCGATCTCAACGACTTCAACGACGACGGACGGATCCGCATCAGCGAGCTCATTGCCCTGGCCGAGATCGATCCTCTTTGCCTCTTCAACATCCATGGCAAGGTGGATCTGTTCCTCCGGGCCTTCCTCAAGGTGGACCTCCTTCTGTTCACCATCGATGCCGAGTGGGAGTTCCTGACCGTCACCTTGTTTGAGTTCGAACTCACCTGCCAGATGCCGGAGCCCGCCAGCGTCAGCAACGGGACCCTGACGCTTCACATTGGCGAAGACGCCGGAGACCGCCTTGCGCTGGACACCACCGACACCGCGGAACGCTTCATCGTGAAGCACATCTCCGACGAGGGCGACAGCGAGACCGTGGAAGTCAACTGGGAGGGCTTCGTCGAGGAATTCAAAGGCGTCAAAACCATCAAGGTGGTGAACGCCGGCAAGAAGGACGATTACATCGACCTGCGCGGCACCAAGTCGGAGGTCGACATCCACCTCGGGGATGGGAACGACACGATCTATCTCGGGGAAGGCGGCGGAACCATCGACGGTGGGGATGGCGACGACTTGATCATCGGAGGCGGCGCCAACCTCACCATCCGCGGAGGGGCCGGGCGCGACAAGATCCAGGTCTACGGCGCGGCGGTTGTCTATGGGGATGACGGAGCCGATGAAATCACCACCAGCGACGCCAATGACACCGTCTATGGCGGCGGCGGCGCTGACCTCATCCGCACCGGCGCCGGCAATGACACCGTCGAGGGCGGTTCGGGCAATGACAGGATCGACGTCGGGCTCGGGGACGACACAGTTCGCGCCGGGGACGGGGCGGACGAAGTGGTGGGTGGGGATGGGAACGATGTTCTCTACGGCGACGACGGTGATGACCTGCTCCTCGGCGGCTCGGGCAACGACGTGGTGATTGGTGGCAACGGCAGCGACCAGATTTTCGGGCACTCGGGCATCGATCTTCTGGTTGGGAGCACGGTCCAGTCGTGGAATCCGACCGTCCTTCCCGAGTCCATCCAGATGGTTCAGTCGGGGTTGAACGTCATTGGCATTGGGAAGACTGATGACGACAAGCAGCGCGACGACGACTTCATCATTGGGGGCGGCAACTACGACTTCCTGTTTGGCGGGCGCGGGGACGACTTCCTGTTTGGTGGGAATTTCTATTCCAGCGGGGAGAGCGACGTCATCGAGGAGGACGACAACGACTTCATGGACGGCGGCACGGGCGATGACGAGATGTTCGGTGACGACGCGCAGGGCAAGACCGGCGATCGGGACACCGGCATCGCGGTGCGCTCGGTGGTCTGGCTGGATCTGAACGGGAACAGCGTTCGTGACGAGGGCGAGCCTGGTGCGGCCGGGGTGAAGGTTGAGATCTTCACGCCTTCTGATCCGACCTTCCATGACAGCGTTCTCACCAAGGACGATGGCTCGTTCAAGTTCACCGGACTGGATCCCGAGACCTACTTCCTGGTCTTCACCTCCCCGTACAACACCGGCACGGGCAAGGGCCTGAAGCTGGTGCAGAAGAACCAGAGCGAGAATGAGGCGATCGACAGCGACGCCGACATCAACGAAGCCAGTCTGGCTCTGGTCGGCAAACCGGTTGGCCAGCCCCACATCGGCGCCTCCGCCAACTTCACCCTCCACGTCAACCAGACTCTGACCTCGGTCAATGCCGGGGTTGTTGGCCAGGTCGTCCTTTCGGTCGAGGATGTCTCCATCGACGAGGGTTCCACCGGGGCTCGGGCCCTGAACTTCTCCGTCAATCTGTCTCGCGCCCTCAAGGTGCCGGTCACGGTTCAGGTCCGGACCATCGACGCCACGGCGGTTTCGACCGGGCTATACAAGGATTTCACCGCGATCAACCAGACCCTGCGGTTCGAGCCCGGCGAGAAGTCCAAGACCCTCTCGATCTCGATTCTCGGTGATTCGATCTACGAAGGCCGCTACGAGCAGTTCCAGCTGCGCCTTGAGAATCCGGTGTCCTCAGCGAACGATCCTGTTTTCTTCACCAACGGCGGCCAGGTCTCGGTCAATGCCATCGCGACAATTGTCGGGGACGACGGCCCGCCGGAGTTGACGATCGGAGACTACGTGCCGGAAGGCGACGGGGCCTCGCCGGTGGCTGAGAACTTCCCCGCGAAGTTCGTGGTGAGCTTGTCGAATCCCAGTTCGGACATTGTCACGGTGAACTGGAAGACGGTGGATTCCCTCGCGTTCGAGGCGGAGGGCCAGATGCACTACGCCACGACCGGCACCGACTACCAGCCGGGCGGTGGGGTGATTGTTTTCCTCCCTGGGGAGATCACGAAGGAACTCACGGTCAACCTGCTCAACGATCTCATCGACGAGCACGACGAACGGTTCTTCGTCCGGTTGTTCAACGCGCAGAAGGCGCTGCTGGCGGACGCCCATGGCGTCGGGATCATTGCGGATGACGACCGGCCGGTGCGGGCCTCGCTGATCCTGGATCCGATCTACCAGGTGCCTGGTTTGGTCAACACCACCGAGGTCTTCGAGGGCGGCACGGCGATCTTCAAGGTGGTTCTCAATCAGGCCAGCGAGAAGGACGTCTACGTCTCCTACGCCAGCAGCCAGGGAACAGCCGTCACGGCGCTCCCCCTGACCACCCTGATGCTCACCGGTCAGCGGCCCGACTACATCCACGCCCCGGATCCGAGTGCCCTGCCGGAACAACAACGACTCCACTTTGCTCCGGGCCAGACCGAGATGCTGCTGCTGGTGACGACCCGGGATCAGGACACCTTTGCGGAACCGGTGGAGACCTTCTTCGTCAACCTGCTCTCGGGCGAAAACGTCGAGGTCATCCGCAACCATGGGGTGGTCCGCATCAAGGACAACGACAGCGGCTCCGGCAACGCCGGGATTTCGCCGATCAGCTTCTCGCAGTCGCACTATGTGGTGAACGAGTACGAAGCGTTCGCCGAGATCACCCTGGTGAAATCGGCGGGAGTCGGCGTGGCGACCGCCGTGTTCCAGACCCAGGACATCACGGCAACGAACCTGGATGACTACGAGGGTGGCTCCTTTGTGGTGAGCTTCGCGGCCAACGAGTTCGTGAAGACCGTCAAGATCCCGATCCTCCAGGACAAGATCTGGGAGGGCAACGAGGACATCCGACTGGCGATGCGTGGGTTCACCGGCAAGCCGGCAAGCGCAGCTCCGTTCGTGGCGACCCTGACCATTCTGGATGATGAGGATGTCCCGATGGTTTACCTCCTCGACACCGTCATCAACGTGACGGAAGGCGAGGATCCGAAGGCCATCTTCCGACTGTACTCCCCGCAGCAGGCCTTCCAGATCCGGGTTCATTACAAGACCGTCGACCTGACCGCGTTCAGCCCGCTCGATTACACCGGCATCACGGGCTTCGTGGACATGCAGGTGGTGATCGATGGCGGGACGGACGGTGTCATTGAGATTTCCATCAAGGACGACCTCCTGCTGGAGGCACCTGAGAGTTTCGGATTGGTGCTGACGGGAATCGAGCACGCCAAGCTGGCCCAGACCAAGGGGACGGTCGTGATCCGCGACAACGAGAAGGACACGATCAAGGGCGCGGTCTTCCAGGATTCCAACGGGAACGGGTTCTTCGACTTCAACGAGCGCGGGTTGAAGGGCGTGGTGGTGGTGGTGGTGAACCCGGACAATGCTTCGTTCGACGTTGGTGTGACCGATGAGGATGGCCTCTACCAGGTGCAGATGTCCCAGGGTGACATCACCCTGAAGGTGATCGAGAGCAGCCTCACCCAGAAGCATCCCAGCCAGCCGGTGATCAAGTTCTACACCGGCTTCGAGCTGACCACGGGCAACGACAGCCAGACGATCGAGTTCCTCGGTGGCGGCGGCCTCGAACTGTTCGAACCCGTGGGGTATCGTGCGAAGCGCCTGAATTTCGGATTGGTGGACAGCCCGGAGCCGGTGGGTCGCGGGGGCACGGACGACACGATGTTCGGCGGGCCCGGGAACGACTTCATTGATGCGGGAGCCGGGGATGACCACATCGTCGGTGGACACTGGCAGACGGCGACGAACTACTACGCCCCGATCAACCTGGGTGAGTATGATGCCCGGATCCGAGCCTTGGATCCCCTGACCCCGCCACCCGGCCAGCAGTACGAGTGGCTGCGCCCGTTGAACGGCCTGATCTTCGACGTCGACACCGCGGGCATGGGCAACAACGCCTCGGTCTCCGGCTCGGTGTGGGTCAAGTACCCGAACATTCCCCTGGTGCCTTACGGAGGGATGACGGTGAACCTGCTCGATGACACGGGCAACGTGGTCGATGCGATCAAGTCGACCAACTCGGTGTTCGGCAATTACTCCTTCCCGGGAGTCTTCCCTGGAAAGTATCAGATTCAGTTTGCGGTTCCGAAAGGGTTCTCGGCGACCAACAACATCGACCCCGACACCTTCCTTTCGCCGGTGTTCACGTTGAACCCGAACGGGAATCAAAGCTTCAGCATCACCATCGAACCCGGACCCCAGACGCCCACCTCGGCGGAAGTGACCTTCCACAAGGCGACCTACCCCGTGTCGCAGGGTGAGGAGGATTCGTTCGCGGTCGTGCGCCTGGTGCGGGGCGATGCCTCGAACCGGGAAGCGGTCGTGCTGTGGACCGAGAAACTTCAGGGAATCCCGGACGCGGCCCAGCCCAACGTGCACTACGTGCCGATCCGGAAGGTCGTCAATTTCGATGTTGGACAGTACGAGCGCACGGTGGTGATCAAGATCCTGGCGGACGGCCCGATTCCGGACGGCAAGACCGTTCAGCTGGACTTGATTCTTGAGGTCGCCACCGGCCAGCCCCTTGGCAAGGCGCGCATGACCATCAAGAACCCCCTGGCTGCCATCGAGGACAACGACACAATCCGGGCCGGGGATGACTGGGACTTGGTGCTGGGCGATTCCGGATACATTCCCAAACACCTCCATCCCGGCCGATTCCTCCAGCCTGCTCCCGATGATCCTGCGCCGCCGCCGGTTCTCGATCCCTACACCACGATCAAGTTCAGCGGCGGACCCGGGGATGATTCCATCGACGGCGGACGCAACATCGACCGCATTTTCGGTCAGGGCGGCGAGGATCTCATCGATGGTGGGTACGGTTCGGACATCATCGATGCCGGCCTGGGCAACGATCTGATCGCGGTCAGCTGGGGTTTCGACATTGTGGAGGGTGGCGAGGATCGCGACGTGCTTGAGGGCACGCGCGACGCGCATCACTTCATCGAGAAGGGAACCGGACCGGGAGGCGCCGACCTGCTCAAGTTCGACCTGCCGGGTGCCAATTTCGACACCACCATCACCTTCACCGGCATCGAGCACGTGAAACTCCTGGGCGGGGTCGGTGACAACCGGTTCACGCTCACCAACTGGAGTGGTTCGGCGGAGATCTTCGGGTTCTTCGGCAATGACCGGGTGATCGTCGACAACGACATCGACATGCAGCTGAAGGACGGAATCGGCGAGAGCCTGACCCTGAATTCGGCGGTGGCGAAGTATGTGCTGCCGGTGGTGTCCACGTCCGATGCCGTGGAAGACGGCCCCACCAAGTCGCAGATTCTCGGTTACTCCAGTTCGGCCCCGCTTTCCTCCATGATCGGGGTGAGCGAAGCCAAGACAGGGTTTGGGTTCCTGTCCGCGGCCAAGTACCTGAACGGGCATGAGCGGGCTTCGTTGAAGCTGGGCAACGGTTCGCTTTACACCCTGACCGGAATCGAGACTTCGCACCTGATCGGCGGCGCGGGCGCCAACCGGCTGGACGCTTCGCAGTACTCCGGCGACGTGACGTTCCAGGGCAAGGGTGGCGACGACGAGATGCTGGGTGGCAAGGGTGACGACACCTTCGTTTTCACCGGGGTGGACTCCGGAGTGGATACCTTGTTCGGCAATGGAGACGGCGCTTCCGCGGTGAGCGACAAGGGCTTCGACACCCTCGATTTCACGGCCCTGTCGAACAACCTGACCGTCGATCTGCACCTGCTCGACACCCCCGGGCTTCTCTGGGCCGGTGGCCCGCTTTCGCTGGTGTTTGGCGATGAGGACATCGATGCGATCCTGGGTGGTTCGGGCAACGACACCCTGATCGGCAATGCGCGCGACAACCTGCTGCTGGGTGGTCCAGGGAACGACATCCTGGACGGTCGGGACGGCAGCGAGACCTACGCGTTTGATGGCGATCTGGTCTGGGGCCAGGAGACGGTGATCGAGGATCCTTTGGATCCGGTGGGTCGCGACGTTCTCGACTTCTCGAAGACCACCGGCGTTTCGGTGGTGGTGAACCTGAATCTGGGCACCCCCCAGGTCATTGGTGGACTGACCCTGATCCTCGGTGCGGGTGGGTTCGAGGAGATCATCGGCGGGTCGAGGAACGACACCCTGATCGGCAATGGCCAGAACAACACACTGCGTGGCGGGCCGGGCGATGACACGCTCATCGGCAACGCCGGGGATGATCGATTCATCGGCGGCTCCGGCTTCGACACGATGGCGGGTGGCGCCGGTTTCGACACCCTGGAGGACAGCCACAACGGAAGTTTCACGCTGAACGACGCGAACCTGTTCAAGAGCGGTGGCGAGATTGATGCGATCAATGGCATCGAACGCGCCGAGCTGAAGGGCGGCCCCGCCGCGAACGTTTTCAATCTCACCGGATGGACCGGGGATGCCGCCCTCGACGCCGGGGGCCATGTGGCCGATCGCTTCGTGATCGCGGCTCCGGCCGACATACGGCTGGTGAACCTTGGAACCGTGAATGTCCGGGTTGAACTCGACCACCCGGTGGTCGATGCCATCGCGGATCAGACCCTGGACCTGGTTGGGTTCGAGATCTTCGAGATCAGCGGCGGGCTGACGGACGATTACATCGATGGATCGCTTTTGACGCCCACCCCCGGCGGGCAGCCGCGTGGCGCGTTCCTGTTCGATGGCGGTCTGGGCAACGATCAGATCCAGGGCACCCCGTGGGACGACGTGATCCGGGGTGGTCCGGGGAACGACACCCTCAACGGGAACACGGGCAACGACGAGGTGATTGGCGGGGAAGGCATCGATACCTACGTCGTGACCCGCGATGCGCAGCTCTTCCAATTGCTGGATGTCTCCGTGCTGGTGGACGAAGACACATCGACGGACGGCTCGGAACTCGACGCGATCTCGGGGGTGGAGAATCTGAAGGTGCAGGGTGGTGCCGGGGACAACGTGTTCGACGCGACGGGATGGACCGGTGGCGACATCACCGTGGATGGTGGTGGCCACGCCTCGGGCGACACCATCCGGGCCACCGGTGGGGGAGAGATCACGGTGACCGACACGGCGATCGTGGTTCCCGGGGCCGCCGGGATTATCACGCTGGTTAACATCGAGAGGGCGAACCTCTCGGGCAGCGCCGGGGATGATGTGCTGGATGCCTCCGGATTCAGCGGGCAGGCCGTTCTCAATGGCCTGGGCGGGAACGACGTTCTGGTGGGTGGCCTTGGGATCGCCCTGCTCTTCGGTGGCGAAGGAAACGACCGGCTGGTGAGCGGTCCTGGAAACACCGGGATGCAGGGCGGGGAAGGGGACGACACCTTCGTGTTCGATGTCGACGGCCCGCAGGGCGCGGATCTTGTCGCCGATGCCGGTGGCACCGACACCCTGGATTTCTCTGCGACCACCACGGTGGCCATTGCGATCAATCTGGGCACGGTGGCGGCGGTTCAGGTGGTTCATGCGAACCTGACGGTGAACCTCCTCGACGGATCTGCGGCGATTGAAAACGTCATTGGTTCCTCGCTGGGCGACCAGATCATCGGCAACGCCCTTGCGAACCGCCTGGAGGGCGGTGCGGGCAACGACCAGATCTCCGGGCTGGTTGGTGCTGACACGCTGGTGGGCGGCGCCGGCAACGATAATCTGAGCGGTGGCTCCGAGGGAGACCGCTACGAGTTCGATACCGACAGTGTCCTGGGGTCCGACCAGGTGAGCGACTCCGGAGGAACGGACACCCTTGATTTCTCCAAGACGCGGACCCAGTCGATCGCCGTGAACCTATCGCTGCTTGGGCTTCTCCAGGTGGTGAATGCGAATCTGAACCTGACCCTCCTTGGAGGTGTGATCATCGAGAATCTCGTGGGTGGGGAGAGGGCGGACACCCTGATTGGCAACGGGTCGGACAACTCGATTTCCGGTGGTCCCGGTGCGGATTCCATCAATGGCGGGGGCGGGTCCGATACGGTGCAGGAGATTCGGGATGCGAATTTCCAGCTCAGCAATGGCCAGCTGCGGATCGGGGCGGAGATCGACACCCTGGTGAGCATCGAACGGGCCCTGCTGGTCGGCGGTGCCGGGAACAACACCTTGGATGCCTCCGCGTTCACCCTGGGTCCCGTGGTGATGTCGGGCATGGAGGGTGACGATCGCCTGATCGGTGGTTCCGGAAACGATTTCCTGGTCGGTGCTGAAGGCTCCGACCTGCTGGAAGGTCGTGGAGGCGATGATCAGCTCTTCGGGGGCCGGGGCAATGACACCTACCGATTCGTCCAGGGCCCCGTGCTGGGAACGGATACGATCACCGAACAAGAGGACCAGGGTTCCGACCGGATCCTGGGGGTGCTGGCCTCGGCGGTGGATGTGGAATCCAGCGCCGTGCAGGTCATCAGTCCCAATCTCAGCCTGATTCTGCCGGAACTGAATGTGGAGAACGTCGTTCCATGAGTGCGTCAGCCCCCAGCCCCACAGCATGAGATCCGGCCGGCACCATGTGGTTTTTGGTCTTCTGCTCCTGCTCTTCTGGGCGGCTCAGGCGTCCGGCCAGACGGCACTCCGCATTGTGACGGTCGTGCCGGCGGCGGCGAACACCGGGTTTCCGGACGAGGATGGGGATTATCCCGCCTACATCGAAATCCGGGCCGCCACCACGCTGGCGTTGTCAGGCCATTTTCTCACCGACCAGGCGAATCTTCCGGGCCGGTGGCAGGTGCCCCAGGGGTACAATCTGACCGGGGGCCAGACCCTTAGAATTTTCGCCTCGGGCAAGGACCGCCGGCCGATCGGTCCGAATGGCATTCTTCACACCAGCTTCGCGTACGACTGCCTCGTTCCGTTTTGCGGCTTGTCCGACTCGAAGTTGGCGGCCGTCGACCAGTTCACCGATCGGACGGACCGCTGTGCCTGCCGCGGCGGGGAAATCCTGGGGCCCAAGTCGATGGCGCGATATCTGGTGCCCCTGACCGAGATTGGCACCGACTGGACGCTGCCTGGATTCAACGACAAGGGCTGGTATCGGGGCGTGACGGGCATCGGGTATGAGGTTGGAACAACGCCATATCTCCAGGGCTTGGTGCTTTACCATACCCTCGACAAAGCGGATCTGGACGGGCTGACGGTGAAGGATGTCAGCGGTCCGATCCTGCACCCGGGAGCCGTGGTCGGGGATCTCTCGATGGTTGCCGGGCGGATCCATCAGGGACTTGATTACCAGGCCAATCCTGCGCGGCACGTGCGGGTGGAGCACCATTCCGAACTGGATCCCGGGGCGGGTGCGTTCAGCGTTGCGCTCTGGTTCAAACCACTCCGAGGAGGTTCCGCAACCGTGGGCAACAGCTTCAGCGAAGTCCTCGTGTCGAAGCTATCGCCTCCGGGGGGCGCAACGCAGACCGGCCAGGGCTGGATGGTGTTCCGGAACCAGACGGGAACGTTCGTTCAGATCAATTCCGCCCTCGGAAGCCGAACCGTGCCCCTGGGCCAGACGGCGGCAGGTCAATGGAACCATGTGGTGCTGGTTGTCGACCGGGGCACGTCCCGTCTGGTCGGTTACCTGAACGGCAAGCGCATTGGATTTGCCGCCCTGAGCGGGGGTGCGACCGAGGTCATCGCGAGCACCGCTCCCTTGCTTGAGGGACGGGATGCGGGTGGGGCGGCGCCGTTTGCCGGGGTTCTCGACGACGTGGCGATCTGGAGTTTGTCCCTCAACGACGCCCAGGTTCAGGAGCTTTACTCGGTTGGGCAGCAGGGGAAGTCGTTCCTGGATGGCACCGCCTTTCCCGCGGCCAACAAGATGTACACGGGGCTCATCGGGACGGACGTTCTGGGCAGGATGCGTGGGATCAATACCAGCATCTATATCCGGGTTCCGTTTAATCTGCCGTCGGTGCCTTCCCTGGCCACCGGTCTGCGGCTGAGGGTGCATTACGACGATGGGTTTATTGCGTATTTGAACGGTGCGGAGGTGGCCCGTCGCAACGCGCCACTGCCGGCCGACAGCCTCTCGGCGGCGGACACTGACCGGCCGGACGCGCAGGCGCTGACCTCGGAGATCATTGATCTCAGTTCGTATCTGGGACTGTTGAAGCCGGGTGGCAACGTGCTGGCGTTTCACGCCATGAGTGCCGATGCCGGGGCCGTGCGCTTCGTGCTGGCGCCCGCCGGACTTTGTCTTGAGATCGATCGGCCGACCACACCGCCGGAGGGGAATTGCGTGAAGGAAACCAACGGCCGGGATTTCTGGGTGGCCTTTCCCGAGAACTACTCCCAGGAGCCGGATACCCCACTGCGGTTGTCACTCTGCATCGCGGGTCCCCCGGGGACGCAGGGAGCCGTGGATGTTCCGGGCTTGGTGGTGCCCGGGTTCCCCCGGAATTTCACCGTTCCGCCCAGCGGGGCGCTGGTCATGACCTTGCCGCGGCAGGCGGAGTTGTCCGGGCCGGAATCCATTGAACCGAAGGGGATCCACATCGTCGCCTCGGCTGACGTGGCCGTTTACGGAACGACGCGAATGGATTACACGTCCGACACTTTCCTGGGCTTGCCGACCAAATGCCTGGGGACGGATTACCTCGTGACTTCCTACCGGAACGTGTTCCAGGGCATTCCGATCCTGAACGGCACCCAGTTTGCGATCGTGGCGGTGGCAAATGGCACGGTGGTTTCAATCCGCCCCCGGACCGCGGTGGGGAGCCATCCCGCCAACGTGGCGTTTCTCATCAAACTGGACCGGGGTGAGACCTATCAGTTGCGCAATGAGGACGGGCAGCCGGCGGACCTGACCGGGACCGAAATCCGGTCCACGAAACCCATCGGGGTCTTCGGATCCCACCGGTGCGCCAATGTGCAGTCGGTGAACCAGTTCTTCTGCGACACGGTGGTTGAGGAATTGCTTCCCATTCCGAGTTGGGGGGACAGCTACTTCGTGGTGCCCCTGGCGACGCGCAAGAGCGACACGCTTCGGATCCTTTCGGGAGCGGACGCGAACCTGGTGACTGTGACGACCACGGCCGGAGCGCAGAACTTCAATCTTCAGCGTGGTGAGTTGCGGGAGTTTCAAATGGATCGGGCGACGCGGATCACCTGCCGGGGTCCGGCGCAGGTGATGCAATTCGCGAACAGCTCCGATTATGACCAGGTCACGGCGGCGGACCCGTTCATGACCCTGATCCAGCCGGCCCCGACCTGGTTGAGCCAGTACCGCTTCTGCACCCCTGGGCAAGCGGACTTTGAGAACAACTACATCAACCTGGTTGGCCCGTCGCAATCCACGCTCGATCTCACGACCGTCAACGGTACGGCCCTTTCCGCCTGGAACCCGGCGGAGATCGTTCGCGGTTCTTTTCCCGGTGGCGCCGCCTTCGCCCAAGTGAAGTTGAAGCCGGCAACGGCTTATCTGGTGATTGGCAGGACGGCGATCGGAATGACTGCCTATGGATTTTCCGAATACGATTCCTATGGGTATCCAGGGGGGATGCGGTTCACCGACACCTCCGCGCCGGTGATTGTCTGTCCGAAGGAGGTCACACTCAATTGTCAGTCAGTTCCCGGAGCCGCCGGTTGTGTGGCCCGGGTGCCCGACTTCACCCGGAAAACGGAGATCTATGATGATTGCACGCCCGAAGGGAAGTTGAGCGTGACCCAGACGCCTCCGGCGGGGACCCTGCTTCAGCCCGGGTTCCATACGGTGACGCTGGTGGTGGTTGATGGCCGGGGAAACCAGTCGCAGTGCGTGATTTCCCTCATTGTCGATTCGAAGTGGGCGGAGCAGGAATTCGGTCCCTCGATTGCATCGAACCCGGCCCTGGAGGCGACCGTCTGGGGTGCGTCCGCGGATCCAGACAAGGACGGTTTGTCCAACGCGATGGAGGAGGCGGTGGGGACCAATCCGAACCAGCAGACGCCGCTGAGTGCGGTGTTGAAGCTTTCGACGGAGCTGGGTCCGACCGGGGCGTTTCCGGTGGTTTCAATTCCGCGATTGCTGGCAGAAGTCGGGCCTGCCGTGACCCTCGAAGGGGTGGATGCGTTGGACGGTTCCTTCTGGGAATCCGGCCCCGACCTATTTGAGGAGCTCCCGGAACAAGCTTCCGAGATTTCTGGCGGCAAGCATGAGCGGGTGGTCTACCGAATCCGCCATCCCTCGGCCGTGAACTCGGCCACCTCGTATTTCCTCCGGCTGAAGCTCGGACCCTGATCCTCGGGATGATCCAACGATGCGCCCAAGATCCACAGCTTCTGCGATGAGGTTGGCCATGGTGCCCGGCTGGCTGATCCTGCTGATGGTCTCCCTCCTGGGCGCTGCTCAGGCCTCCGCAGCGGTCGCCATTTCGGCCATCGCCAACGTGGTGATAGCCGAGGACAGCAGCAGTGCCGCGATACCTTTTTCGATCACGGGCTTCCAGACCCGGAGCCCCATCGTCACGGGGGCTTCGGACAACCCACGGTTGATCTCCACCGCCGGGATAGTGATCGGCGGCACCGGCGGCGCCCGCACGGTCACAGTGACTCCCCAGGCGGATCAGAACGGCGTGGCGAACATCACCATCACCGCGACGGATGGCTTTACCACCGACACGGAGGTCTTTTCGGTCACGGTTCGCGCCCTGAACGACGCACCCACGGTGACCGACGTCGGGGACCAGTCGGTGAACGAGGATCAGGTGGGGGGCCCGTATTCGTTCACCGTGGGGGATGTGGACACGGGAGCGACCTCGCTGACCATCACCACCTCGTCGTCCAACAGTTCCCTCGTCCCTGCTGGAAACGTGGTGGTTGGCGGCTCCGGCGCCTCCCGGACGATCACCGTGACGCCCGCGTCGAATCTCTCGGGCTCCTCGGTCATCGGGATCTTTGTGTCGGATGGTGCGCTCTCTGCCTCGACGCGATTCGTGTTCACGGTGGTGCCCGTCAACGATCCGCCCTCCATTTCCCCGATTGCCAATCAGAAGACCACGGAGGACACGACGCTTGGGCCGATCGCGTTCACCCTCTCCGATCCCGACAGTTCAGCCACCGCGCTGACGGTGACTGCGAGTTCCTCGAACCCCACGCTCTTCCCGACCACCGGCATCGTGCTGGGAACGGGAGCCACGTCGCCGCTGGCCCGCACGATCACGCTGACTCCTGCCGCGAACCAGAGCGGGGACGCCACCCTCACGGTCACGGTCAGCGATGGTCAGCAGAGTTCCATCGAGCAGTTCACCGTGAATGTCGCGCCGGTCAATGATCCTCCCACCCTGTCCGACATCCAGGACCTGGTCCTGCAGGAGGACACGTCCAGCGGCCCGATTCCGATCAAGGTCGGGGACGTGGACAATGATCCGGCCTCGCTTGTGCTCCGCGCGAGCAGCAGCGATGTCAAGATCGTGCCCGACGCGAACGTGGTGTTTGGCGGGGACGGCGACAATCGGACCGTCACGGTGACACCCGCGGCGAATGTCAGCGGGCCGGTCACCATCACGGTGACTGTCACGGATGGAGCCGCGAATGCCTCCGACTCGTTTTCCATCCGGGTCAACCCGGTCAATGACGCCCCGCAAATCAGCGACATCGCGGATCTCGCGATTTCCGAGGACTCCACCACGGGCTCCATTCCCTTCACGATTGGTGACGCCGATAGCAGCCTTGCAACGCTCACGGTTCAGGCCACCTCGGGCAACCCCGCCCTGGTGCCGTCCCAGAATGTGGTTCTTGGTGGAACCGGGGCTGCCCGCACGATCACGGTCACCCCGGTCGCCAACGCCACCGGCACCGCGACCCTCACGGTCACGGTAAGCGACGGCACTTCCGCCACCTCGGACCAGTTCGTTCTCCGGGTGGATCCGGTCAACGACGCGCCCACGATCTCGAACATCGCGGCCCAGGCAATCCCGGAGGACGGCACCACCGGTCCTCTACCCTTTACGCTGGGCGACATCGACAACGACCCGGCCACCTTGGTGGTGCAGGCCGCTTCGTCGGATGTGTTGCTGCTTCCAACGGCCAATATCGTTTTTGGCGGCAGCGGTGCTTCCCGGACCGTCACCATCAGCCCGGCGGCCAACCAGTCGGGAAGCGTTCTGGTGACTTTGACGGTCTCCGACGGAAAGGCCAGCGCCGCAACGGAGTTCACCGTGCGAGTCACTCCGGTCAACGACGCGCCAAGCATCTCCGACCTCGCGAACCAGTCGGTGAACGAGGATGCCTCGACGGGCCCCATCGCCTTCACGGTGTCGGATCCGGATACGGACGTGGCGAGGCTGACGGTGACGGCGACCT